>CAXTFS010000217.1:0-6117 GCA_964243395.1 uncultured Acidobacteriaceae bacterium
AGCCTTACGCTTTCGATCGGCTGAGTCTCAAACCACCTCGGATCCACCAGCTTCCGCACCGTAGCTACTGAATAGATCAGCTTCGGATCCTCGTTCAACCTGTTGCGTTTCTACGAAGGCTAGGTGTACGACATCGTCCAGATGGCAGGCTTGTCGGGCTGGTACTCATTGCCTTCCCAGGGACTGCCGCAGATGTGCAGGTAGGCGTAAGGCGTATCCGCAAACATCATCCACGCTCCCCTGTCCCGAAGTGTTGTTGGCAAGCCATAGGAGGCTGCTTCAAACGGCCACAGGATCATCCAGTGTGGACCGATCGGTATGGCAGGGCTTGTCGTGTCAAAGGGATTCGTGTTGCTTCGCTGTGTTGCTCCGCAGAGCATATAGGCCATGCCAGGAACGGTGTTGGTAGGCTTTGGCTTTCTCGCTTTCGCGTCGGCAAACCACTGCATCGCGACAGGGTCAGCGCACATGGGCGGGTCGCCGATCCTGTTCTCATTGCCCGGCGTGCAGATCCACTTGTTTGTTCCCTGGCGCAGAACAATCGTCTTGCCTGCCTCGTCCTGATCCACGATCGTTGCGTCTTTCGTGAGACCTGCAGGGCCTGCAAGAAGAGCGCGACGGATCTTGACCTCCACGACTCCTTTCTTCGTCGACTCGGCCGCAGCCGTAGCCGTTCCGGCGGCGAGACCCAGACCCAAAGCCGCGACATTGCTGACAAACGTTCGGCGAGAATCCACGACCGTGGATGCCCTCTGCAACTGATTCGCCTTACCACCTGCCTCACTCATTGAAACGTCTCCATCCTTCATCGTTGCTCCCGCTAATTGCGCAGAAAGATGCTGCTGTGCTCTACAAAGAGTTCCGGATACTGGAATAACGACCTATGGCCTGCATCGGGGTAGACGATCAGTTGCGCGTTGGGTAAATACTGCTCCAGGTGAAACGAATGTGTAGAAGATGCTGTCGGACTTACCGCCTGCAATCAGGACCGGCATCTTGATCTCTTTCAGATAGGCGAAGCGTTCTCCGACCGGCTTTCCCCATTCCTGGAGGGCGGCAAACTGCGCAGGCTGTACCTTCGCGTTGTGGGCGCGTTTTGATGGGTGTGGGTGATCATGGTCGTACATCCTTAAAGGGCAGTCTTGAAGGCGCGGTTGGAAAGCAAGCTGGAAGCTCATCAGAGCCGAGCGCTCAGATCACACCTGCCACGCTGGCGTGTCGCCGAAGCTCTCTTCGTGTCGCCGCAACCCTGCGCAACCGGACATAGGATCACATGGAGGCGCCATGCAAGTGTGGTCAATCAAGCTCACTGTTGTAAGCGCGCGCAGATTCAGCCCGGGCCGCATAGGCGAATTGCGGCGCTGAGAGTGTGTACCCCCAGCGTTCGCATAGAGACTCTGGTTTGGTGACGTTTCAACAAATCGTCAGAAGCACAACTAGAACTTCGGGTGTATCGACGTCGGCGCCGTGCCCCTGAGTCGCTTGCCGAAGACCACACCCACCGTTGTACCGAAGCTGGCAGAGTTGTTACTTACACCGAAGCGGGCTCCGCCATCGATGCCAAACGCGCCGCCGAACTGGTGATAGAAGCCCGTGAAGACGTAGGTACCCGGAGGCGTGTTCGACGATGAGACGTTCTGTCCGAAGATCTCCGCATACAAACGTGTCTGTGGGGCTAGGTGGTAGCTCATGGCAAAGGACTGCTGACCGCCGTAGCTGCAACCCGAACGCGCTTGACAGCCCGCCTGAACCATCGAGCCATTCAGGATGACGTCGAGATCTCCATCAGGCCCGTAGTGATGGTTGAGCAGCAGGATGAACTGCTGCCCATAGTTCTGGAGAGCCCCCTGTGAGGCAGTCGGAAGCTCGGCCTCATACTGTACCGCCACACCCGGCGCAGGACGGTGATAATCCTCCTTCTTCCACTCCACCTTGCCGCCTATCTGGATCGTGCCCACGCCGTTGGCGACGTCAGAACCGCTCTGTTGGTGATTAAAGGCCGCCCAATCAAAGTCCAGCCGCAGCCGCGGAAGCGGAGTGTAGGTGTACAGCGTGTCAAAGGTCTGCTGGTTCCCTGGAATGCTCTGTGGATACGCGTCGTACCCGGCTTCAACCTGCAGCACACCCTGGCTTTGGACTGTCGCGCTGTTGGCGATGGTCGGCCGTGTGGGACTCATGTCGAGCGATTGTGCCAGCGTTGAAGGAACAAGGAACACGCATAAAAGAGTGAGCAGCCATTTACCAGGTTGCGCACTCATGCAGTGTTCCTGTTGGTTTTATCCGTCGCTGCTCTGTCCCGCTGCCAGGTCGGGAGCGACGCAGTCCAAAGCAGCTTCAGCAACAATCGCAGGCCTCTCACGATCAGAATATATCCTGAAACGGACCATCATCTCAGTCAGACTCGGTGCGCGAAGGCGGCAGAGGCACCACTGTTTGGTTTGGCCTCATCCCCGAGGTCCATGGCTGCGATCAGACCGCCATTCAGGGTGAATACGTGCAACACCTCGCTGTCTGATAGGACATCGCCTCCAAGGCTCTTGACGAGTTGGTGCACCCTGACGCGGATCTTGCCTCCGCTCTCCTCGATCATGGCCAGTGGTTCCACATGTGGGTCGAACTCACCCCACTGTCGAGTCCAATAGGCGCGGATCTCCTCTTTCCCAATGACCTTGCCGCCCTCCGAAGCCTTGGGCCAGCTCACGTCCTGCGTCATCAGCGCTAACGCGCCGTCGGTGTCCCGCTTGTTGAACGCGGAGTACGCCTGATCGATAAGGGTCTTTGGGTCTGCCATTCCTTCTCCTGTCACGCGTGCCGTGCGTTCACTCTCACTAGCCAACCAGTTCGTATGGCGCTTCCCTGAGCTTAGCTGCTGTCTGCTTGGAGCGAAATCCTCCGCTCCAAGCGTCGAAACTGCTTTGCAGCGGGAATCCACGCACGATCTGAGGCAAGGCGCACCCGTGTGCTACAAGAACTTATGTTCCCTAGGCGTGCCCTTCTCCTGTGTGCACTTGGTGCTCCTCTGTTTGCTCAGCAGCCGGCGGAGCCCACTGGCAAAATCGCAACACCCTCGCTTGCGGAGAAGGTTGCAGCGATGGAGCATCATGCCGGCCTTCTGCCGTTGGACTGGGATGCGCGTGCTGGCAGGCTTTACCTTGAGGTCGCGCTGGCCGGGCCACAACACACGCAGTCGGCGGAATTCCTGTGGGTACATTCGCTGCCCGGCGGCGTAGGCCAGAACGACCTTGGTCTCGACCGTGGGCAGATCGGCGAAAGCCACATTGTGCGTTTCGAGCGCACCGGCCCAAAGGTTCTGCTGGTGGAACATAACCTGCAGTTCCGCACCGCGATGACCGACCCTGCAGCGCGTGCCGCGGTCGAGCAGTCTTTCCCCTCTACCGTTCTGGCCGGCTTCAAGGTCGAGGCGGAGTCACCCGACGGCACCGTCCTGCTCGACGTGACCGACCTCGCCGTACGCGATGTGCACGACGTCGCTGGATCGCTGACTCGTGCCAACCAGGGAACCTTCAAGCTGGACCCCTCGCGCTCTGCCGTAGCTCTCGAAAACACAAAGGCCTTCCTAAAGAACACGGAACTTGAGGCCACGCTGACCCTGACCTCGGAGGGCGGCAATCCGCGACTGCTGCGGGATGTTGCACCGGATCCGCATGCCGTCACGGTGCGCGAGCACCAGTCGTTCCTGCAGCTTCCCGGCCCCGGGTTTTCCTGGCGTGCCTACTCGCCAAGAGCCGGTTACTTCCCCGAAGAGTATCGCGAAATGAACGCGCCCTTGGGAGAGTCCACCGAGCAACAGTTCATTCTTCGCCATCGCCTGATCAAGAAAGATCCATCCTGCAAGACGGCTTGTGTCGCCGTTACCCCGATCCGCTATTACGTCGATCGCGGGGCGCCTGAACCAATCCGCACTGCGCTGGTCGAAGGCGCACGCTGGTGGGACACCGCCTTTCAGGCGGCCGGGTGGGCTCCCGGGACCTTCCTCGTCGAGCCACTACCCGCTGACGCCGATCCGCTCGACATTCGCTACAACATGATCGAGTGGGTGCACCGCTACAACCGCGGTTGGAGCTACGGCTCCGCGGTGGCAGACCCACGCACAGGGGAGATCCTGAAGGGCAACGTTACGCTTGGCAGCCTGCGTGGCCGGCAGGACTACCTTCTCGCCGAGGCTTTGCTCGCACCGTATGTGGACGGCAAGGTTCCGTCGTCGCAGGATGACCGCGCGCTGAAGATGGTGCTACAGCGCATCCGTCAACTGGCCGCCCATGAGACGGGGCACACCCTTGGTCTTGCCCACAACTTCGCCGCCAGTGCCTTCCCTCACACCAATCCGGACCAGACCATCTCCGTGATGGACTACCCGCACCCTTTCATCACACTGGACCGCAATGGTGTGCCCGACCTGAGCCACGCCTACCCGGTCGGCATCGGTCTCTGGGACAAGGTCGCGATCAACTACGGTTACCGCGAGTTTGACCACGACGGCGCTCCGGTGGAGGATGCGGCAGCACTCGGGAAGATACTGGAGGGGGCAGAAAGTACCGGCCTCGTTTACATCACCGACGAAGATGCACGTCCCTTCGGGGGCGCGCACCCACACGCGCATCTATGGGACAACGGTCCAGACTCCGCTGCGGAACTCGACCGCATCCTCCGCGTGCGCTCTGCCGCGCTCTCCCGCTTCGGCACCAACGCGATTCGGAATGGCACCGACGTTGCGCAGCTTCAGGACACTCTGGTGCCCCTGTACCTGCTGCACCGCTATCAGACCGAGGCGGCCATCAAGGAGATCGGCGGTCTCGACTACCACTACCAGGTTCGCGGAGATGGCCAGGCAGGCCCATCGATCGTTGCTCCCGCTGACCAGCAGCACGCCTTGAGGTCCGTACTGGAAACGCTTTCGCCGGACACGCTCACCCTACCCGAAGCACTGCTTGGGCAACTGCCGCCCCGCCCTCCGGATCTGCCGCGCTCAGTGGAGTCGTTCCCGGCACACACTGGCGTCACCTTTGACCCGATTGCCTCAGCCGAGGCCGCCGCTGACCTCACACTTGCCGTGCTGCTCGATCCGGGTCGCGCCAGCAGGCTGGTCGAGTACAACCTGCGTGACGCGCGCCAATTTTCGCTGCAGTCGGTCGAGGAAGCCCTCTCCGAAGCGGTGGCCGTGCGTCCCGCGGGGCACGTCCTGTCAGCGGAGGTCGAGCGTGCCGTTGAAACCCGCACCGTGGAGGCGCTACTGTCCCTCGCGACGAATGCAGCGGCATCAGCGCAGGCCAGGGCAATTACGCGCACGCACCTGGAAGCGTTCTACACCAAGCGCGAGATCCCAACCGATACAGACGAAGCAGCACACCGTGCGGCCCTCGCGGCCCGCATCGGTATGTGGGAGCATTCGCCCGAGACCTTCACTCCAAGCAAGCCCGTCGAAGCTCCGCCCGGTATGCCCATCGGCGACGACGGAGACACCTTCTAGTGCAGTCGTGCTAGTGCAGTCGTGGGGTACTTCGAGCGCGACCGATCACCCAGGCGTACCGCACCACATCTTGCGTTAATCGAGTGTGGAGGGAAGGCTCATATCTCACACCTCGCCAGCCGACCGCTGGTCCAGTACACACTCCGGGTGCTCCAGACACTTGCACCTTCAGCCGTCCCCCGGTTCCGCACTTCGCGCAACGAGCTCAGCAGCGCGACTACCGCAATAGTTGTAGCCTTCCCTCCCAACCTGACTAAAGTTCAAACAGCGCGCGCCGATAAGGGTCTGTAATGCACACCATCAACGAAGACTCTACCTACCGGCTGCTTGTTCAGAGTGTTACCGACTTCGCAATCTACTTACTCACCATCGATGGCTTCGTGAGCACCTGGAACGCAGGAGCGGAACGAGCCAAAGGCTATTCAGCGAACGAGATCGTTGGGAAGCACTTCTCGGCTTTCTATTCGGCAGAGGACCGCGCCGCCGGCCTTCCTGAGCAGGCGCTGCAAACCGCTCTCCTGAAGGGAACCTTTGAGGGACAGGGCTGGCGTTTGCGGCGGGACGGGTCACGGTTCTGGGCTCAAGTTGTTCTGCAGCCCGTGAAAGATGAGTCTGGAACAATCATCGGC
>CAXTFS010000218.1:0-6108 GCA_964243395.1 uncultured Acidobacteriaceae bacterium
CTCCCGGAGAGCGTCGGCAGCAAGTTGAAGCGCTGGAAGACAAAGCCAATATGGGCGCGCCGGAACCGGGTCCGCTCTGGATCGGAGAGGCGGGAGAAATCCTGTCCGTTAACGTGCAGCACGCCGGCGGTGGGTGACGTGAGGCCACCGAGGATGTAGAAGAGGGTGGACTTTCCCGAGCCGGATGGGCCGACGATGGAGAGAAACTCGCCTGCCTCGACGGAGAAGGTCGCGTCCCGCAGCGCCGGAACGGCAAGTTTGCCGGAACGATAGGTCTTGCCAAGGTGACTGGCATCAATAATGGCGGCCATAAATGCGGTCCTCAGTGTAGCGCAGCGGGTCGCGGCTCCTCCCGGGGAGACCGCAACCTACACTGGCATCGGCCTGCTTGCCGTGGGGCGGCGACGGAGGAAAGTTCAGCGTGATTGTGGGGATCGGAACCGACCTAATTGAGATCGTGCGGATCGAACGGAGCCTGGAGCGTTTTGGGCAGCAGTTTCTTGAGCGGGTGTATACCCCGGGCGAGATCGCCTACTGCACCGGCCGCAGGAAGACCGCCGCCGAAAGCTTCGCGGCCCGGTTTGCCGCCAAGGAAGCGGGCGCCAAGGCGCTTGGCACCGGCATCAGCCGCGGGGTCAGCTGGCGGGAGTTTGAGGTGCGTCGAGCGCCGGGGCAGCGGCCCGAGTTGCACCTCAGCGGCCGGGCCGCGGAGATCGCCGCGACCCTCGGTATCGTCAGGCTGAGCCTGAGCCTGACCCACACCCGCGAAATGTCCATGGCGGTCGTGATTGCAGAGGCGTGAGGAAACCGACTTGAGCTGATGAGTTTGTGCGTGGGCTGCTGCCCACCTCCGTCTCTCCGGCGCGCTGGTACGATGAAATTCATCCGGAGTGCCTTGTTCAAAAATCTCCCGGCCCTAGGAGAGGGATGCCCAGTCAGCAGGAGGTGAAGTGGTCGCAGTTGAAGGTAGGCATTGTTGTGCTTATCTCCCTCGCGTTGCTGGTGGTTCTGCTGTTCCTCATGACGAGCGCCTCCGGCATGAACACCTTTAAAAAGAGCCTGACCGCGGTGACGTACCTGCAGAATGCCGAGGGCATCAAGGTGGGCGCCCCGGTAAACCTGGAAGGCGTTCCGGTGGGCGAAGTGAAGTCCGTGCACCTCAGCACCGATCCAGGACGCCGACTCACGCCGGTAAAGCTCACGATGAAGCTGAATCCCAAGTTCCAGCCCAGCCTGCATACCGATACCCGGGCTGCGCTCTCAACCACCGGCGTACTGGGCGATGCCGTTGTGGAGCTGAACAGCCAGGCGGCTACTGGCCCTGAGCTGCAGGACGGCCAGGAACTCAAGACTCTGGAGCTGCCCAGCATTGCCAGCTTCGTAAAGTCGAGCCAGGGCACGATCGAACAGCTGAACGTCACCATTGCCAAGCTGGACAAGGTGATCGATAGGCTGGTCACCGGCAAGGGCACGGTTGGCCAGCTCCTCACCAACCCGGACTTATACAACGAGGCTGAGGCGACTGTTCGGCAGCTGCACACGCTGTCGGCCAACCTGAACAGCGGGCACGGCACAGCCGGCAAGCTGCTGCAGGATGAGGATCTCTACAATCACCTGAACGACGCCGCCGCGCGGCTGGATACGGTGGCGACCAATCTGAGTGCGGGCAAAGGATCTGCCGGCAAACTCCTGAACGATGACACCCTCTACAACAACCTGAACGGCACAATCACGCGTACCAACGCGCTGCTCACGCAGGTGGACGAGGGCAAGGGCAGTGTCGGGCTGCTGTTCAAGGATCAGGCCACGGCGAACAAGCTGAACGACACGATCACGCAGCTGGACACCCTGCTGGCAGGGGTGAACGCCGGCAAGGGCACGGTGGGGCAATTGGTCACCAACGATTCGGCGTACAACAACCTGAACAAGCTGCTCACCGAAGCCTCCACGCTGGCGACCATGCTGCGTGAGGACCCGAAGAAGTACCTCACCATCCACATGAAGATCTTCTAGGCACCAAGCCCTTGGCGGAGCGATCGCTGGTTGAAGAAACCACTTCCGCACGCCGAAACTTTCCGCCCGACCCGACCGTATTCGCAGAACACGCCATTCCCCCTGCTGTCCACGAAGCGTCACGCCCGTTTGGATTCGTGAAGGGTATCTGTCAGTCCCGGCTTTCCAGTCAAGGAGACCCATGCGTCTTGCTCTTTCCGTTTCCCTGTTCGCGTTGATTGCGCCCGTGTGTATGGCGCAGGGCATCGCGATTGCGTTTCCCGCGGCCGATACGGCTGCCGGCCCAACCTCTGCTCCCAAGAAGCCGATCTCGTTTGATCTCACCTCGATCGATAAGACGGCCGATCCCTGCGTCGACTTCTACCAGTACGCCTGCGGCAACTGGAACAAGGCGAACCCGATCCCGGCGAGCGAATCACGCTGGGGACGGTTCAATGAGCTTGCTGACCGCAACAACTACCTGCTCTACACCGACCTGAACAAGGCAGCCGACGCACCGAAGTCTCCGCTGCAGAAGAAGTACGGTGATTTCTTTGCCGCCTGCATGGCGACCGATGAGGTTGACAAGCTGGGCGCGAAGCCGTTGCAGCCGGAGCTGGAAGCCATTGCCGGGCTGAAGAGCACGAAGGACCTTGCCGCGCTGAACGTCGACCTGAGCAAGCGCTTCGGTGGAGCCGATGTGCTGGGGGTTGGTGTACAGCAGGACCAGAAGGACTCGACGCAGCAGATCCTGGGCACCGGGCAGGGCGGCCTCACGCTGCCGGACCGCGACTACTACCTGAACGCTGCGCCGCGCTTTGCCAAGCTGCGGGACGGCTACCTCGACAACTTGAAGGCGACCTTTGTTCTGCTGGGCGATACACCGGAGCAGGCCTCTGCGGAAGCCGCTGCGGTGCTCAAGATCGAAACCGCCCTGGCGCAGGGCTCCATGGACCGCGTGGTGATGCGCGATCCGGCCAAGCGCTACCACGTGATGACCGTAGCGCAGCTGCAGGCGCTGACCCCGGACTACGACTGGAAGCTGTACCTGAGCGGCATCGGCATGGGCGCCATCCCCACGCTGAATGTGTCCTCGCCGGACTTCGACAAGACCGTCAACGCGGAGCTGGATGGCGAGAGCCTGGAGGCCTGGAAGAGCTACCTTCGCTGGCATGCCGTCCATGGCGCCGCGCCTCTGCTCTCACACCCGTTTGTGGAGACCAACTTCGATTTCTTCTCCAAGACCCTGAATGGCCAGGCGGAGGAGCAGCCGCGCTGGAAGCGCTGCACACGCCTGACGGATGCGGCACTGGGGGAAGCGGTCGGCCAGGACTGGGTACGTGAGAACTTCCCGCCCGATGCCAAGGCGAACATGGAAAAGCTGGTGAAGGCGCTGGAAGTCGCGCTGAGCCAGGACATCCAGCAGCTGCCGTGGATGAGCCCCGACACGAAGGCGCAGGCGGAGCAGAAGCTGGCCTCCATCCGCGACAAGATCGGCTATCCGCAGCATTGGCGCGACTACTCCAAGCTGACGGTAAATCGCACCGATCTGCTGGGTGACGTGGAGCGCAGCGCGGTCTTTGAACGCGATCGCAACCTGGCCAAGTACGGCAAGCCGGTGGACGAGACCGAGTGGGGCATGACGCCGCCGACGGTTAATGCTTACTACAACCCGCCGCAGAACGACATCAACTTCCCTGCCGGCATCCTGCAGCCGCCGTTCTATGACTACTCCAAGGATCCGGCGGTGAACTTCGGCGGCATCGGCGTCGTGATCGGCCACGAGATGACCCACGGCTTCGACGATCAGGGATCGAAGTACGATCTGCACGGCAATGTGCGGGTCTGGTGGACACCGGAAGATCTGGCCAAGTTCAAGGACCGGACCGAGTGCGAGGCCAAGGAGTATGACGGCTTCGCCGTAGCTCCGGGGCAGAACCTGAACGGACACCTGACCCTGGGCGAAAATACCGCGGACAATGGCGGCATTCGCATTGCGTTCCAGGCGCTGATGAACACGCTGGCGGCCCAGGGAGCTTCGACCACGGCACAGAGCGACGGCTACACCCCCGCGCAGCGCTTCTTCATCTCGTTCGGCCAGGTGTGGTGCCAGAACCAGACCGAACAGAGCGCTGTGAATTCGGCAAAGGTGGATCCGCACTCCTCCGGCGAGTGGCGCGTAAAGGGTACCGTGCAGAACTTCGAGGAGTTCGGCAAGGCCTTCAGCTGCCACGCAGGTCAACCGATGATGCCTACCGCCGGAGGCTGCCGCGTCTGGTAGGGCGGAGGAACCGACGGGCGGAAGGCCCCGGATTTCGATCCGGGGCTTTCCTTCGTCCGCGAGCCGCGTCCACCCTGTGTTGCGTACCGTCGTGTCCCTTGGCTCTTGCGCAACCGGGCTCAGCGTTTGCTCTGGTGCCAGGCTCCATCCCTGCTGTTGGTAGCTCCCACAAATTGGCAGGAACCCGCCCCTGCCCTACAATGAAGTGTAGTTTCGTACCTCCTCAAGATAGGCCCCAGTCCGTGCGGCAAGCTGCGCGCGGAATCTGGGTGGTGAAGGAAGCGCATGAAGTGGAGTTTGTTCGGCCGTGCAGCGATGGCCCTTGGAGCGGCACTCGGCCTGGCACTGGGCATGACGGGTTGCGGTATCGGTACGATTGCTTATGTTTGGGTGATTGGTCAGCAGTACAACGAGATCTCCGGGTTCAAGGTAGATAACAACACCGGCAATCTAACCGCAATCCCCCATTCGCCGTTTTCGGCCAACGGCAGCATGCCGGTCTCGATTGTGGTCAAGAACGGTGGTCGCTACGTGTACGTGGTGAACCAGGGTACGGGCGGAACGCCCACCTCGAACGGCGCCGGTGCCGGTATCGCCGAGTATTCCGTTGGTGGCTCCGGCACGCTGACCTACCAGAACACCTACTATCCGCAAGGCTTTAATCACCTCTGGGCTCAGTTCGACAGCACCGGCGGCTATCTCACGATTCTGGACGAGTACTCCCCCAGCGGCGACGGCAATGGCGCCATCACGGTCTTTTCCGCCGATGCCACGACCGGGCAGCTCCACATCGTTCCGCAAACGGCCAGCACCCCTTCGGGCGGCCTTTCGCTGAACTACCTTGAAGTAGGAAAGTCACCGGTTCGGTCGTTTTCGACCGGCACCTGCCTGTACACGCTCAACGGGGCCGACCAGTCTATTACGCCGTACACCATCTCGGCCGGACAGCTTGGCACGGTGACCACGGGCAACATCTTCCCGGGCACAACACAGGCGACGTCGATCAACGGCAACTCGGGCAACGTCTTTATCACCGATGCGGGCTCTGACAAGATCTTCCCCTTCACCGTGGCGTCGGGGTGTGGGCTCACCAGTTACACCGGCGGCGCGGTTGCGAATGCGGCGAACGCGACCCAGCCTGCCTACTCCTTCATTGACGCCAAGGGCGCCTTCCTCTTTGTGCTGAATCAGAGCTCGACCAGCACCTCCCCGAATACGTCGTACAGCTCCATCACGATCTTCACGATCACCAATGGCGAACTGACGCTGCCAACCAACATCCCGAATCCGAACAAGGTCGGAGCGGGACCGGTGTGCATGGTGGAGGATCCGTCGCAGCAGTACATCTACGTCTCTAACCACAACGACGGCACCATTACGGGCTATCGTTTCGCCAGCACGCAAGGCACATTGGCTGACCTCTCCCGCGGATCGAGCTTCAACGCGAACATAGGCCAGCCCGGCAATCTGGAGTGTCTCGCGCTCAGTGGCAACGTGACCTAGGTCAGCGGTACCGTGTAAACCCTCGAAGAGCGAAGTTCGCTTGACGACGAAACGTAGCCGGCCATCCCGGCAGAAGCATCACCGGCGCTACCAGGCCGGGGTTAGGGAACGACAGCAGATGAGGTGGAACAACATGGTTCGGGGCGCCGTTGCCGCAGGAGCATCGCTTGCGCTGGCGCTCGGCCTAACGGCTTGCAGCCGCGACTACAACGTCGCGTACGTGTACGCGGTCTCGTCGGCCAATGCCACCGTCTCCGCCTATGCGGTGGACTTCCAGACCGGCATTCTCAACCAGATTGCCGGATCGCCCTTTACCAGCACGGTCTCCGATC
>CAXTFS010000219.1:0-6068 GCA_964243395.1 uncultured Acidobacteriaceae bacterium
GTGTCCGGTATTGTGAGCTCACCGGGGGCAGCGGTGCATTCGGGCACGGTCACCATCACGGATGCGCAGGACTCCAGCCTGAGCCGTGCCGGCTACATCGCGGGCGACGGCAGCTTTGTCGTGACCTACCTGCCACCCGGCACCTACAGCCTGCAGGTCAACGCGAGCGCGCAGGTTCCGGGTGCGTACGGTCGCGGCGCTGCGGCGGCCGGGAGCGACAGCGGCGTGCGCTTTCAGCCGCTGGTGGAGTCTCTGACGGTCGCTGACAGCGATCTCGGCGGGCTGACCCTGAACGTTACGGCGGCAGCCGCCACGCCGTAGATGTTCCAGAGGGCGAACGCGGCGTTTCCGCGGAAGCGGGGTCGGGGAACCCTTTCGACAGCGCTGCCGGCAAGGGGAATCCTTGACATGCCGGGGCCGCAACCCGGATGCTGAATGCTTAGGTGTGCGTTGCCTGCCGTAGGTGTGCCTCCCGGTGAAAGCCCGTGAGCGCACGATGCTGGCTTTTGGGATGAATCCTGGGCACGTTGCAAGGACCTACAGGAAAGACAACTGCGGACCGCACGGGCGGCCCCGGCAGTGGATTTGAGTGAGCGGTGACGGTGAGTTTGGTTGCGTTGGGATGGGTGATGCTGGCGGCAGGCGGCGGATTTGCGTCGTTTACAGGTTTGCCGCTGCTGCTGCTGATGTTTGCGGCGATGTACTTTCTGCTGATTGCGCCCAACCAGCGCAAACAAAAGACGTGGCAGAGCCAGCTGGCCTCGCTGAAGATCGGCGACAAGGTGACCACCACGGGCGGTCTGCGTGGCACGGTGCTCAGCGTCAGGGATGACGTGCTGGTGGTGCGCACGCAGCCGGATGGTGTGAAGCTCGAGGTCGTCAAGACAGCCATCGCCGCGGTAACCACCGAGGAAGTCGTCAAGGCCACGTAAGACGACGACAGGCCCGGGGGGCGAGAGCAGACGCGGCGGGCACAAACGTACGGGGCAAGTATTTCTGGTACGGGCATTTCTGGCACGGGTATTTCTGGCACAAGGATTAAACGATCGTCATGGGTAAGAATCTTGCCGGGAAAGCCGGTTTCATTGTCGCGGTGCTGTTCATCTTCGTGTACGGAATCTTTGGGATCCCGCATGGCGGGCTGAAGCAGTCCCTGCTGGACCGCATCAATCTGGGTCTTGACCTGCGTGGCGGCACGCACCTCGTGTTGCAGGTGCACGTGGAGGAAGCGGTCAACGCATCCACGGACACGGACGTGCAGCGCTTGAACACGGCGCTGACGGCTACCGGCGGCACAGCGGCGAAGCTGGACGCGGCGCATCCGGAGACGATCACGGTGTCAGGCTTTCAGCCGACCCAGGCCGCGGCGGTTCGTGAGGTCATCAGCGGCACGGCGTACTCGGGCTATACGGTGTCCTCGGCGCCGAACGGCGGCCTGCAGATGGTGCTGACCAAGACCGCCATCCGCGACCTGGAAGCGCGCACCCTGCAGCAGTCGATTGAAACCATTCGCAGCCGCATCGATAACCTGGGTGTCTCCGAGCCGCTGATCGAGCAGTACGGCCTGGGCGACAACCAGATCCTGGTGCAGCTGCCCGGCGTGACCGATATCTCGCACGTGCAGGAGATCATCAAGTCGACCGCCAAGCTGGAGATTCACGAGGTCGTCAACAGCTACCCGGATGAGGCGCAGGCGGCAACGGCACTCGGCGGCGCGGTGCCTCCGGATGATGAACTGGTGCGGGGATCGGCCGTGGCCGGTGCGCCGGAGCGGGTCTGGGTGCTCAAACGCGCCTCGGTCGTGGCTGGTCCGGACTTCCGCGATGCGCAGCCTTCCACTGACCAGAACGGCCGTCCGAACATCACGTTCAATCTCACCACCGAGGCCGGCGACCGCTTCTACAAGTACACCGACGCCAACAAGAACACCGGCTCCATGGCCATCGTGCTCGAGAACCACGTACGCGAGGTCGCGACGATCAACGGGGCCATCCGCGACTCCGGCGAGATCACCGGCGGCTTCACCAAGGAGCAGGCCAACGACCTGAGCCTGATGCTGCGTACGGGGTCGCTGCCGGCGTCGATCTCGTACCTGGAGACGCGCACCGTTGGCCCGTCGCTGGGCGCGGCCAGCATTCACCAGGGCGTCATTGCAGCCGTTGCCGGCATGCTCGCGGTGATGGTCTTCATGCTGATCTACTACCGCGGCGCGGGGATCAACGCGGATCTCGCGTTGTTTCTCAACCTCGTCATTCTGCTTGGCTTTATGGGTTTCAGCCATGCCACGCTGACACTGCCGGGCATCGCGGGTGTGATCCTGACGATCGGTATGGGCGTCGATTCCAACGTGCTCATCTTTGAGCGCATTCGCGAAGAGCTGCGCCTGGGCAAGAGCTCTGCCGCCGCCGTGCAGGATGGCTTTGCGCACGCGTGGATCACGATCATCGACACGCACATCACCACCATCGTCTCGGCCGGCATCCTGTTCATCTTTGGCACCGGCCCGGTGAAGGGCTTCGCCGTGACGCTGGTCTTCGGTCTGCTGGCCAACCTGTTTACCGCGGTCTTTGTGTCGCGGGTGATTTTTGACTGGCTGCTCACCAAGCGCGAGCGTGGGGCGGCGCTGTCGATTTAAAGCAATAGCTGCTGGCTGCTAGCTCTTAGCTTTTCGCTCTTAGCCACTAGCTTCGGGTTGTCGCTCCGGGAAGCAACTTCGAACTTGGGATCAACGTGGCGCAGCAACGAAATTTACGAGCAGGGGGAGCTAAGAGCTAGAAGCCAACAGCTAAAAGCTAGCCCTCACCTCTGCAAACTTGAAGGAACACAAACGTGGAACTGTTTCGCGAAGTAAAGATCGATTGGCTCGGGCGGAAGTGGTATTTCCTGGCCTTCTCACTGATTTTCTCCGTTGCCGGCGTGCTCAGCATGCTGTTCTGGCACGGGATCCCGCTGGGTGTGGACTTCCGCGGCGGCACGCAGGTCACGGTGCACTTTGACCGGCCGCCAAATGAGGATCACATCCGCGCGGCGATGGCGCAGGCCGGCGTGCGCGATGCCAACATCCAGCGCATCTCGGCCGCGGCGGGCTCGACGGCACAGAGTGCGAATGACGTGATCGTCCGCCTGCCGCAGAGCACCGCGCAGGACAGCGCCCACGACCAGGGCCGCACCGAGGTCGATAACGCCCTGCGGACCTACTACCACGACTCCGGCGCGGAGGTGCAGCAGGTCGACATCGTCGGCCCGACGGCAGGCAAACAGCTGCAGCGGCAGGCCTGGCTGGCGACGATCTATTCGCTGATCGGCATGCTGATCTACCTGTGGTTCCGTTTTGAGCTCATCTATGGTGTCGCGGCGGTGGTAGCCGTGTTCCATGACACGCTGATCACGGTGGGCGCATTTTCGCTGACCAATCGCGAGATCACCCTCACCGTCGTCGCGGCCATCCTGACGCTGATCGGCTACTCGATGAACGACACCATCGTCGTCTTCGACCGCATCCGCGAGAACCTGGCGCTCAGCCGCCGCGAGACGCTGTCACAGGTCGTCAACCGGTCCATCAATCAGACCCTCAGCCGGACGGTGTTGACCTCCGGGCTGACCTTTCTGACCGTGCTGAGCCTGTACCTGTTTGGCGGCGAGGTGTTGAACGGCTTCTCGTTTGCGCTCGTGGTGGGCATCCTGATCGGCACCTATTCCTCGATCGCCGTGGCTGCGCCGATGCTGGTGGCGTACCAGGACTGGCGCGCCAAGCAGGGCAAACGCATCGCTCTGCCTGCCACCCGCGGCGCGCGCCGCTAGAGCTGCGGGGCGGGAAAACGGCTGACTCCAAGGTGGGATTGAAAGATTTGTCGCGGCGAAAGACGTTTTGGGAACAAATTTGGTAACCCCGGTGTCTAAGCGGACAGGCTGACGCTCGCAAGCCCGAGGTTGCTCCCATGTTTGAAGACTCGATGCTCGAATCCAGCGGCAGGATCAAGACCAAATCCAGATATTGGATGATTGCCTCCTTTTGTTTCTGGGGAGGTGTTCTGGCCCTGTTGATTCTGCTTCCGCTATTGAATCCGGAAGCGTTGCCGCGTACATCCCTGACGGCTTCGTTGACCGCACCCCCGCCTCCGCCGCCCCCCCCGCCCCCGCCGCCACCACCCCCGCCGCCCGTTCCTACGGTGACGCATGCTGCTGCTGCGGCCCCCTCGGAGATCGACGAGACGCTGCGCGCTCCGGCGAAGATCCCGCACGACATCAAGATGATGAAGGATACGGGCCCACCGCCGCCTCCAGGCTCGGCCAGCGCCGACCTGAATAGCGGTGCAGCCGGCAACCCTGCATCCCTGTTTGGTGGCAGCCCCACCGGAACAGGATCTGGGCCGTCCATCGGTGTTGCTCCGTCGAAGCCCAAGGGTCCAGTTCGGATTTCGGCCGGCGTCATCGCGGGTAACAAAATCTCGGGCCCGCAACCGCTCTATCCGCAGATCGCTCGCGCGGCTCGGCTCAGCGGTGCTGTGGTCCTGAGTGCCAAGATTTCGAAGACGGGCACCATCGAAGATCTAACCGTGGTCAGCGGACCGGCCATGCTGCAGGGTGCAGCGATCGATGCCGTGAAGCAGTGGCGGTACAAGCCGTATGTTCTGAACGGGGATGCGACGGAGGTCAGCACCACGATCACCGTCAACTTCAACCTGAACAGCGGTGGCTAGAACTTGCAGTGAGGCTGCCCTGCCCGTGGGATGTTCTTACCCCCACGGGCAAGGTATCTTCATCCTCAAGGTGGTTCGCGGTGGCGTCCTGGACGTCCCCGTCACAATCCCAAAATATCTCTCTTTCGCGGCGTCCCTCGGCGGCCGTTTTGTTCCTTTAGCTTCGTGTCTCTCCCAGGCATGAACGGCTCCCGAAAGCAGTTCCTCGTACCCAGCATCAGGACACCCCAGCACCAGGAGGAAAGAAACACGTGATTCTCGCTCATCTCGTACAAACCGCCCACCTCTCCGCTCACTCGCTTGCCATGTTCCTGCAGGACACAGCCCCCAGCGGCGGCGAAGTCGGCTTCAGTCCCGTGCAGCTCTGGGGCAACATGGGCTGGCCAGCCAAGGCGGTGGTGCTCATCCTGTTCATCATGTCGATCTGGTCGCTGGCCGTCATCATTGACCGCGCCATCTACTTCTCGGCCGCCCGCAAGCAGTCGCGCGAGTTTGCTCCCCGTGTTGCCAACGCCCTCAAGGATGGCCGTCTAGACGAGGCAATCAAGGTTGCCGACAAGTCCAAGAAGTCGCACCTCGCCGAAGTGGTCACCGCCGGTCTCACCGAGTTCCGTTCCTTCGGTTCCGGTGGCGCGATCACCGAAGAGCAGGTCGAAAGCTCCAAGCGCGCGCTCGAGCGCTCTGAGGCAATCGTGCACGCCAAGTTGAAGAAGGGCCTCGGTGGTCTCGCGACCATCGGTTCCACGGCTCCCTTTATTGGCCTGTTCGGCACCGTGATCGGTATTCTGAACGCGTTCCGTTCGATCGCCAGCTCCAAGGCAACCGGCATCGGCGCAGTCGCCGGCGGTATTTCGGAGGCGCTCGTGACGACGGCCTTTGGTCTTCTGGTCGCCATCCCCGCCGTTATGCTGTTCAACTACTTCACCAACAAGGTTGAGTCCTTTGACGTTGAGATGGACAACAGCTCTTCTGAGCTGGTGGACTACTTCATCAAGCAGGCACACCGCTAGAGCGCAGATGGACATCGGGTGCGGGTCGTTGATCCGCACCCGGAACAACGCGGCGGACCGTATGTTCCTGCCGCAAGCGGACGCGAAGATTCGACTGGAGCAAAGCTATGGCAATCAACGTTCGAAATGAGGGAAAGAAGGTCAATTCGGATATCAACGTCACTCCCATGGTGGACGTGATGCTGGTGCTCCTGATTATCTTCATGGTCGTTACCCCCATGCTCAATAACAAGGTCAACGTGGATCTGCCGGTGGTATCGGCTGCAACCATCATGGACAACGCCAACAAAGAGGACGCCATCAACGTGGCCGTCACGCGCGATGGCAAGTACTTTGTCGGTGGTGACGTGGTCTCGAA
>CAXTFS010000220.1:0-6057 GCA_964243395.1 uncultured Acidobacteriaceae bacterium
GTTCTACCTGCACCACATCGGCTACTAGCTCCGCGTGACGCTGGAATTACTCATCTCCGGCCGTGTGTAGCGCAAGGCCCACCAGATCAGCGGAATCTGTAGCGGCAGACGCAGCCACAGTGCCCAGAGCGGGATCGGCCGGTAGTGCTCCGGGTGCTGCACCATCCACAGATTGGCCGGCATGATGGCCACCAGCAGAACGACCAGGCCCCATGCGGCCGCCCGCCGGGTGGGACGCAGCAACACACCGAGGCCGCCGGCCATCTCGGCAGCACCGGAGATCAGGACCAGCTCGCGGTGGGCGGGCAGGTAGTCCGGCATGATGCCCATGTACACGCGCGTGGCCAGGAAGTGTCCGGCGCCGGCAACGATGTAGAGCAGACCCATGGCAATGCGACCTGGCTTCATACGCGCCTCACTGCCGGTAGAGAAAGAAGGCAAAGGAAAAGGACGGCCGCAGCCGTCCCTTTTCTCGGCGGTCCAAAGTTACTTGCTGGCCAATGCGTCGCGATGGTCGCGCACATAGTCATGCGAGTTGTTGATGTGTGCCTGCTGCTCGGTGAGCAATTGCCGCACTGGAAGGGGAAGGTCTTTCTCCAGCGCGTCCTTGTATGCCTTCTTCGCGACATCCTCGCCCTGCTCGGACGTGACGAGCAGTTGATGATCGCTGCCTGCGCCGAGGTGCGCCTTCAGGTCGCCCCACACGCGATGAACGGCGCCCGCGGTGGTGCCGGACTCCTTCACATCGGCCATGCCTGCGCGATGCAGCTCATTTTCAAGCTCGGCGCGGAAGTTGGCGCGCTTGAGGCTCTCGGCGAGAAAATAACGCTTCAGCGTGTCGTCCTTCAGGTGCTCGCCGATGTCGGCAAAGCCCTTCTGGCCGTCCACCAGGGTGCTGATTACGGTGAGGAGAACCTTTTCGGTTTCCTTGTTCTTGTCTGATCCATCCAGTTCGTTTGCCATCGTTCTCTCCTCGAAGACGTTTTTAAAGCGGTGCGGGGTCGGCCGGCTGTCTGCGATTCTCCTTCGCCGGCCGCAAGGGGGAGAAATCGCGAAAATCCCCCGCCCCCGGTACCGCAACCCTGCTGTACCGGCGAGCCGGACAGCGCTCTCCCTTACGGATGCGGACCGTATGGAACTGTTTGCCCAGCGACCCCGAAGCGCTGCCCGGTGCTGCCAAAATTCATAGCCGTCCAAGTGTCCACGTGAGGGGTAAGGGGCCGTCACCGCCGTGGTACGCCGCCCCGGATCACTCATCCGGTGGAAGAAATCAGCCAACCGGTATGCGAAACTGGGCTTGCTCTGGCCCACTGAAGACTGGCTCGTTGCGTCGCAGACCATCGCGCGTACCCGGCTCCGCGTACCCAATCCCATGAAGTCGCAGCGACTCACCTACGCGCCCACGCGCAGCCGCCGCCTCAACGAGGTCTTCGGCCTTGCTGTCCTGGTGGCTGCCGGCCTCCTTCTTCTCGCGCTTGTCAGCTACAACCCGGTCGATCCCTCCCTGAATACCGTTGGCGACGGCCTGAACCCTGCGCACCCCGCACACAATTGGACCGGCCTGATTGGCGCGTACTTTGCGGATCTCGCACTGCAGACGCTGGGCGTCGCCGTCCTTCTGGTGCCGCTGGTGCTGGGGCGGGTTGGCGTCTCCTGGCTGCGCTCGCGGCCGGTGGGCGCCGGGGCCGTCAAGGGCGTGGGTCTCCTCCTTTGGCTGGTCTTTGCGCCTGCCGGTGTGGCCCTGCTTCCCCTGCGCTGGCTTTGGCGTGGCGCCCTGCCACTGGCGGGTGTGGAAGGCCGCGTTCTGGCCGACGGCCTGACCCACCTGCTGAACGCCCCCGGGGCCGCAATGGTGACCGCGCTGATGGTGGCCCTGTCGCTTTACCTGGCCACGAGCTTCGCCCTGGTCAGCGCGCCGGAGTGGTTTACCGGGCACTTCCAGTTCCTGCGCAACGGTCAGCAGGGAATTGCGCTCTGGCGCTACCGTCGCCGGAATCCAGAAGGAGTGGCCGAAAGCGGCTTCGCTTCGACGCGGGGGCGTCCCCGCGAGACCGGCGACGCCTCACGGGTCGACCCGGACCTGACGGACTCCGCACAGATCGACTCCGCACAAATGGACCCCACACAGACCGATGCGGCCCATCGCAACTCGCTGCTGGCGGGATTTCTGCGCTTCTTCAGCCGCCGCACGGCTGCGGACTCGGCAGCCGAGACAGCCACCGCGATCGACGATGGTGTCGAGCAGCCGTCGGTCTGGGGAGGCATCCCGCGCACAGACGTGGATGCACCGGACCTCAGCGGTCTGGCTGCGGCCAGCGCCGCGGCTGCACCCTATGCCGCGCAACTGGCCGCGGCGGCTGCCCCGTTACGCCCCGTGGCGACCGAAGCCGAGCACGCCTTCGACCACGGGAGTGTGGCGCCCGCGCCCATCACCATCGCACCGCGCGTGGACGACGGCTGGCTGGAGGCCCCGGAACGGCCCGGCTTCGCGCCTCTGCTGAACAAGGCCGCCGAAACACCCATGGCGGAGAGCGTGCCAGGGGAAACCCCGGCCGGTCCCAAGCTGGTGAAGCGGTCGTTTGCCGCCGTCGCCGCCGAGCCCGCTGCCTACGGAGAGGCCTCGCTAAGTCCATCCCAGCCAACTTCAGCGCCGCTGCCCGCGCCAGAGCTGCCCCAGATGCGCGAGCGCCCGGTCGCCGCCGCGCCGGTACGTGCGGCCAGCCCTCTGCCGACACCCCCTGCCAGACCGTCGCCGATGGCGGACATCGCCGCACAGAACATCGCCTTTGGCGCCCGTGCGGACGCGCACGTGGAACGCACCGAGCTGCGGCCCAAGTCGATCAAGGGATACAAGCTGCCGCCGTCGTCGCTGCTCCATCAGGGCGAGGGCCAGACCGTGGTCCGCGAAGACGCCCTCCGTGCCGAGGCGCAGGTGCTGGTGGAGAAGTGTGCCGAGTTTGGCGTCGCCGGCCGTGTGGAGCAGATCAACCCGGGCCCGGTGGTCACCACCTTTGAGTTCCGCCCCGATGCCGGCGTGAAGTACTCGCGCGTGACCGGCCTGGCCGACGATCTCTGCCTCGCCATGGCTGCGGAATCCATCCTGATTGAGCGCATGGCCGGTAAATCGACCGTCGGCATCCAGGTGCCCAACGCCGAGCGCGAAACCATCTGGCTGCGGGACGTGGTCGAGAGCGAGTTCTTCGCCGCGCCGAAGTTCAAGCTGCCGATTGCGCTCGGCAAGGATATCGACGGCCGCATCGTCACGGCTGACCTGGCCTCCATGCCGCACGTGCTCATCGCCGGATCGACCGGTTCGGGCAAGTCCGTCGCTATCAACGCCATGATCATGAGCGTGCTGTTCCGCTCCACACCGGAGCAGGTGCGCATGATCCTGGTCGATCCCAAGCGGGTCGAGCTGGGCATGTATGAGGGCATCCCGCACCTCTTCACGCCCATCATCACCGAGGCCAAGCTCGCCGCCAACGCGCTGAAAAATGCCGTGCGCGAGATGGAACGGCGGTTGAAGCTGCTCGCCGCCAACCACGTCCGGAACATCGACCAGTTCAACAAGCTCTTCGAGCACGGCTCGGAGTACCTGTTTGAGGATGTGAACCAGGAGCCCTTGCCCTACATCATCATCGTGATCGACGAGCTCGCCGACCTGATGATGCTGGACCGTGCCAACGTGGAAGAGGCCATCACACGCCTCGCCCAGATGGCGCGTGCCGTGGGCATTCACCTCGTGCTCGCAACGCAGCGGCCCTCGGTCGACGTCATTACCGGCCTGCTGAAGGCCAACGTCCCCACGCGCATGAGCTTCCGCCTGGCGACCAAGATCGACTCACGCACGATCATCGACACCAACGGCGCCGAGTCGCTGCTGGGCCGCGGCGACATGCTGTTCCTGCCGCCCGGCACCAGCCGCCTGCAGCGTGTGCACGCGCCCTTTGTCACCGAGAAGGAGATCGCCGCCGTCACGAGCTTCTGGCGCGCACAGGGCGAGGCCGAGTACGTGGAAGGGTTCCTGGAAGGGCCCAAAGACGAGAAGGAGGGCAGCGGGTCCGGTTCAGCCAACGAGGGCGAGGACGCCGATCCCATGTTCGATGACGCGGTCCGGTTGGTTTTCGAGTTCGGCAAGGCCTCGACAAGTCTGCTGCAACGCCGGCTGCGTATAGGGTACGGCCGCGCGGCGCATTTGATAGACATGATGGAACGCGACGGGCTTGTTGGTCCTGCGGATGGATCCAAGCCGCGTGAGCTGCTGAAGCCGCCCAGCTACTTCAGCGAGGTCGATGCTGCGATACGCTAGCCGTGGTTTGAGTGAAACGTAGTCGGGTGAGGAACGTGCATGCCGAAGGTTGTTGAATCTGTCTGGGACTACCCTCGGCCACCGCGCCTCGAACCCACCGAAAGCCTTCTTCGCATCGTCCACGGTGGCGTGGTCATCGCAGAAACGACCCATGCGTTGCGGGTGCTCGAGACCAGCCATCCGCCCGTCTTCTACCTGCCCCCGGGGGACGTGCACGCGGATCTGCTGCGCCGTTCGCCCTCCCGCAACTCGTTCTGCGAGTTCAAGGGCGTGGCGCTTTACTGGACGCTGGATCTCCGTTCCGTGCTTGGCCAGACGGCCGCGAATGCGACGGTGAATGACGTCGCCTGGAGCTACCCGCAGCCCACGCCGGCCTTTGCCGCGCTGCGCGATCACCTGGCCTTCTACGCCAATCGCGTGGATGAGTGCACCGTGGACGGTGATCGCGTCCAGTCCCAGGAAGGCGACTTCTACGGTGGCTGGATCACTCCCGGCATCACCGGGCCGTTCAAGGGGCCGCCGGGGACCCGCGGCTGGTAGGTCGGTACTCCAACTCCGTCACGAGATCCGCACGCGTTCTCCTCATCCCGCACAGGTTCGACTCACGACACAGCGGAGAACGCTGCGATACTGAAGGGACGGTCGCCGTGCGCGAACCGGTGCCCCATGCCCGATCTCTGCCCCATCTGCGAAGGTTCCGGTCTGCGGCTTGTCGAGCGCCCGGACGGCACACGTGTTGCCGCCGATTGCGTGTGCCGCGTGACCCGGCGCAATGCCCGCCAGATCGCCTCCGCGCGCATCCCGGAGCGCTACACGCACTGTGCGCTGGATGACTTCGAGGTCAGATACCCGGGGGCGGACCGCTCGCTGTCGGGAGCACTCATGCAGGCGCGCAACTTCGTCAAAAGCTACCCGTGGGACACCGGCGGCAATGGGCTGCTCTTTACGGGTTCGATCGGCGTCGGCAAGACGCACCTGGCCGTCGGCATCCTGCAGGCACTGATCACCGAACGCGGCGCGCGGGGCATCTTCTTCGACTACCGCGACCTGCTGCGGCAGGTGCAGAATTCCTACAGCCGGACAGTGGACCTGACCGAACTGGAGATCCTGCAGCCGGTGTTTGAGGCGGAGGTGCTGGTGCTCGACGAGCTCGGCGCCGCGCGGCCCACGGACTGGGTCTGGGACACGGTCGCGCACATCCTGAACACGCGCTATAACGACCGCCGCACCACCATCATCACGACCAACTACGCCAACCTGCCCCCGGGCGGCTCGGAGCTTAACGCGCCGCGTGCTGCGGTGCGGGAGGAGACCCTGGGCGACCGCATCGGCGAACGCATGCGCTCCCGCCTGCAGGAGATGTGCGTGCAGGTGGAGATGACCGGCGCGGATTTTCGGCAAGGGGTCAAGCGCGCCCGCTTCGCCTGAGCCGCTCGATAGACTTCAGCTAGGAGTTCCGGGTACTGAGGAGTTCCCGGCGGGATAGAATCGCCGCAGCATGCCTGAGCCGACGCAGCCGACCTCCGCTTCTTCCCCGAACGCTGCCCCTGGGGGCCTGTTCAACGAACCACCCACGACCACCCGCAGCTTTCCGACCGTGCCGGTCGCCATCGCAGCGGTGGCTGTTCTGATCGTGCTGGCGCTGCTGCTGGTGCTCGGTCGAAAGCACGGTGCGAACGCCACGCCGGCCAACACCCTGCAGCCGATCGCTGCCGAAGCCTCCAAAATCCAGTTCACCGGCATTGAAC
>CAXTFS010000221.1:0-6020 GCA_964243395.1 uncultured Acidobacteriaceae bacterium
TCCGGTCGCGCCGGCGCTTATAGGCCTCGACCGCCAGGCCGCCGTAAAGGAGCGCTATGGCGGTCGCAATGCTGCCGAGCAGAGCCGCAAGGGTCTGTATCATGGCCGATTTATCCTGTCCCGTCCCACACGAATTCAGTCTTGGATGTACTCTCGAAGGCAATGCGCCGCTGCATCTCCGGCCATCACGAACTGCCGCCGCGAGGTCGCAAGATGCTGCAGGTGAGGTGGGCCGAGCGAGTGGTCAGCTAACGATCAGCGCCGCCGTCGCTTCCTCGACGCCCAGCGCCGCCTGTCGCGCAAGACCTTCGGAAACTGCCTGAGAGTCCTCGTGCGCGTCGATGTCCAGGATTTTGCCCCAACGCATCTTCACAATGTGGACGCCGCGGTTGCGATAGGACGCACCATTGTCCGGGATGCTGTCGGTCGCGGACCAACGGATGATAATCGTGGTGTCATGCGGCAGGCCCTTCACCCACACGTCGTCCACGCTGAGTGTGAGGTGCTTGCCGAGGCGGCCGAGTCGAGCGAACCACCGGCCCAGGGCTTCCCGATCATGCCGCTCGCCGCCGAGCGCATGGTGGCCGCCGAAGCGGTGGTGAACATCCGGCACGCAGTCCTTCAGGATGGCGTCAAAATCCTTCGCGTTCACCCGGGTGAAGTTCTTGCGGGCAATGCGCTTGACGATGGCGTGGTACATGGATTGGCACTCCTTGAGTTTGGGATGATGGTCAGGCGGCAAGCCTGCGAAGCGGGCACGCATGAAGCGATTGTGCGATCTGGATGGCGCGGGCCTTAGCCCAGCCCATGGCACCGGTGGCCTGCAGCAGCGGAAGCACGCCGTAACGGGCAGCATCGGTCCACGCCGGGTGACCCGCGTGGAGGCACGCATAGCTGTAGGCGCCCAGGAAGCCGACGAGGCCCACATAGGCCCAGTATGGAAGTGCTTTCAGCTTGGACAGGTGAACCATCATGACCTCCGGTCGGCTGTGCCGGCTTATGTTGACGGCGACAACATGCGGCCTGGTATTGACGGTGTCAACATCTAATGGCATCTTCTGCGCATGGATGTTCAACGGACCGCCTACCACCATGGAAACGCTCGCACGGCGCTGATCGAAGCAGCCGTCGCGCTCTTGGAAGAGAGCGGTGCCGCGGGATTGTCGCTGCGCCAGGTGGCCGGGCGTGCCGGGTTATCCCACCAGGCGCCCTACAACCACTTCACCGACAAGGCGGCGCTGCTTGCCGAAGTGGTCCGCGATGGCTTCGAGCGCCTGGCCGCCGGCACCCGCGCCGCCGCTGCCTCGAGTCTTATCCCGTTCGAGCGCCTGACCAGGGCGGCGGAGAGCTACATCGCTTTCGGCCAGGAGCAACCGGCGCTCCTGCGACTGATGTTCGGCAAGGAATTCGTGGACCTCGCGCAGCACCATGATGCCCAGGCGGCGGCCTCCACGGGCCTGACCGAGCTTTCTGCGATCATCGCCGGCCTGACTCCGGGTTCGGCAGTCCAGGATGTGACCCTGGTCGCCTGGTCGCTCGTGCACGGCTACACTAGCCTGTGCATCGAAGCCGGCCTGGAGGGGCCGGAGAAGCGCACCGAGCGGGCGCACCTGTTCGCGCGCACGATCGAGGCACTGGCCCGCAACCTAGGCGATGAGTGAACCGAACGACGCGGCCTACAGCGCAAGGTTTGCTGTCCACCCGCCCTCTCGCGCATGGCACGGGTTGAGGACGTGGCGGAGGGGGCCCTGCACGCCCTGCGCGGCAACAGGCCTACGCGGATCGTCGAAAGGCGGAACTGGCTGATGGCGCAATCATTGCGCTTCGTGCCGCGCGGCATCATCGCCAGACTGGGAGCAGGGATGCTGCGACCGCCGCACCTGCAATCCACAACTTGAGCCTGCCGCGGCCCAGGGGGCGGTCAAGGTGTCATGGAAACTCGCCATAGCCCCTGGCCATGGCATCGGCGAAGATCGGCAGCAGGGCGAACAGCACCAGCTCGATATGGAGGAACGACCGCACGCTCCCCACCTCCTGATCGGACGGCGGCCCGTCCACGCGCCGCCACCGAATATACTTCAGCGTCGGGGGCACGGAGAGAAGCCCGATCACTGCAAACGTCGTGATCTTGGCCCAGAAGAACCCATTGTGCGAATAGTAGGCCCACCCTTTTGCGGCAAAGACGGCCCTTGTGAAGCCTACGACCACGATTACCGCGGCAAGCGCGCCGTATCCAAGGTCGATGGCCGCGACCCTGGCAACGCTGTCCACGCTCATGCCTCGCCTTACCGAAACGAACTCGGCAGCAAGGATGCCGAAGAGTGCGAAGACGATCAGGTGATGGATGATGGCGAGGGCGAAGTCGAAGTCGAACATGTTGGTGAGCCCGGCAGTCTGGTCCGGGAAGACTACCAGCGCATCCTTCGGTGGCAAGGGCTGGACCTTAGGTCACCCTGGGTCGTTCTCAGCCCCCGCAACGAAGGTTGAACTCTGCCCAGCACCTGACCCGAGGGCACGCAGCTCGTCGATGCGGCCCAGCGCATAGCGGTAGCCGGCCTCCACGGCGTGGTCCAACGCTTTCCAGTCCAGCAGGTGCACGCCGGGTAGCGGCGGCTCCAGCACAAGCTGCGCCTGATCGCGGCCGAGCTTCCCCGGCGTGACGCTGCCCACCATGGCGGCGTGGATCAGCACGCTCGCGATCCTCCCGCCCTCGAACTCCCGCCCGACGAGCGCGCGCCGCAGCCGGCCGTGGGGCCGTTCCGTGTGCGGCCGCACACGGCCCATGTTCGAGACGTCCACCGCCACCACCGGACCTGGCGTCGCCCGCGCCATCACGTCCACGGGCAGGTTGTCGATCAGCCCGCCGTCCACCAGCATCTCGCCCCCGACGACCCAGGGTGGCAGCAGGCCAGGGATGGCAACGCTGGCCCGCAGCGCCGCCCAGACCGGTCCCCGGCGCTGCACGACGGGCGTGCCGCGTGTCAGGTTGCAGGCGACTGCAAAGCACGGGCGCCACAGGTCCTCCAGCCCGCGGTCGCCGAAGTGCCGCCGCAGGCGTCGTGTCACTTCCCGCCCCTTGGTGAGGGCCACCGCAGGCCAGGCGTAGTCGCGCAGCGGGTTGGAGCGGGCGAAGGCGTCGTGGAAGCGGGCGCGCAGCTCCGCGTCGTCCCATTCGGCGGCGACGCCCGCGGCCACGATCGCGCCGAAGCTGGTGCCACCAACGATGTCCATGGGAACGCCAGCCTCGCGCAGCGCCTTGACCACGCCGAGGTGGCCGTAGCCGCGCGCGCCGCCGCCTGAGAACACCACGCCCACCGCCTTGCCCGTGAGATGGCGCACCAAGCGGGCGAGATCGGAGGCGTTGCCGCGGCGGACATGGTGGTGGTTCTCGACATTCAGCCGGAGCAGCCAAGCTTCTGCGGGTGGGGGGCTGGTCGCGGTGCCGTCCTGCAGCAAGACCAACTCGTATGGACGCCAGGGCAGGGCGTCTGGCCCCTGCTCCGGCGGCGACGCCCGGCCCTCGGCGACGAGCAACACCCGATCGCCGCGTCGAGCGCACAAGGCATCCCAGGCACCGCCGCTCCCGTTGCCTTCGTAGATCGTCAGGTCATGCGCCGCTTCGATCGCGTGGAAGGCGTCAGCATCCTGGTCGATGGCGGAAGCCGCGTTGAGGAGCTGGACGCGACGCCCGCCTGCAGCCAGGACCGCACACAGGGCAGTGGCAAACTCCGCCATCACGTCCGGCCTGGCGTGCACGGGCATGACAGCCAGGGTGCGATGGGAGACAATGGGCCGGACGCGACGCATCGATTGCTCAAGCCGGCCCACGACCTGTGAGCCGAGCGCGCGCAGGAGAAGGGGATCGCGTGCCACGACCCGCTCGAATGCAGACCGGCCAAGCCGCGCCAGGATGCAGTCGCGAAGCGCGACGATGGTCACGGACACGGGCCGGCCCGTGAGCAAGCTCATCTCGCCGATGGTTTCGCCCGCGTGGATGTGGGCGACGAGCTGGTGCCTGTTCTCGCTCGCCGCGCCGAGCACACCTAGAGTGCCCGAGAGCACAAGGAACATGCCATCGGCCAACTCGCCCGCCTCGAACAGCACGCGCCCGCCAGGTAGGCCGACCCACTCCACCTCGGCCTCGATGGCGTGGCGCAGCACTTCGTCCAGCCCCGTGACCAGAGCGAAGTCGCGGGTCCAGTCCTTGCCCCAGCGGCCCTCGGCATCGAAGTCAGCCAACGTCAACCTCCCGAACGGTCCGGACCCGGCCATCGCTGCCCCTGAAACGGCGAGCCTCAACCATGAGACGAACCGGTAAAGCGCCACTTGCAGCGCGGCAAGGCGGCCAGATGCCCAGGCAACAGGAGTCCGCTGTCATGCGCCTCCATGTGCGCCGGCGCGATTACGCCGTTGCCGTGGGATGCCGGCAGCACGAACCAGGCGACAGGTTCAGGGCAGTCATGGAGGGTGCCTCCGCCAACCGGCGTCAGCACCGACCCATGATCGTCCAGGCTGGGGTGGGTTGAGGATCCGCGCTTATGCCGAGGTCGGCATAAGCGCAAATCCCGAACCTACCCCAGGATGGCCCATAATGCTGCCCTAGCCTGTTGCTTACCGGACCATCAAAGCCGGCTGGCCAGTTCCGCTGCAGCCAGTCGGAACCAGGCTGACGGCAGTGGACCTGGCAGCGCACGAGTGGGTCGGACTGGCCGCATACCGCATCCAAGGCCGCACGGACCGACTCCTTCCGGGACCGGACACCATGCAGCAACCGTGACGCTCGCTCAGATAGCCAAAATGCACAGCTTCGCGGTCACAGGGCGTTGTGGGCGTAGCTGGGAACGGCGGACGTTGTCATCCCACCCAGCTACATGGCTCAACTCCATCTCACAACCCAGCCAGCCCCCAAGTTGATGGTGCCGCTACAAGCACCTGGCCGGGCCCAAGCTGTGCGCCTGATCCCGGCCCACTCAGCATGGCAAGGTCGCCCTCGCTGTGCAGGTGCTCAACCGCATGATCTGCACCGCCAGACCTGTCTCCATCCGACGCTGATTCGTGCGGATCAGGGACCCTGCCGCTTGTGCTTGGGTCCATGCACCGATGCCGCGGTGATCCTGAAGGGGCTGGCGGTGACGCAATAGGCTTAGAAAGAAAAACTATACCGATTGTTATTTATAACGTATTGATAAAGGTGCTCAATTTATAGTTTGGTGGTGCGATTACTTTATAACAGGCTCAATTGTCTTGCTCCAAAAACTATCGTGGAAGATGGAAGATTTTGAAGTCAGCAAGAGGTTGGATCCCTTTGATTTCAGATAGCATCAAGGATGAGACGTATGCCGTAACCGCGACCGTTTTCTGTTTAGGCGAGTCGAGACTTCCCTTCTTCACGTTAACGTAATCTTCATGGACGGCCACAACGGCGCAAAAAGTCTTGTTATTAGATCATGTTCCATCAATTTCGACTGGGTACTTCTCCGGCGCAGCAGCCATTAGAGTCTGCCGAACGAAGGTCTTATAGTCCTCACTCACACCCTGTCTTCCCGATCTTGAAAGCGAGGGTAGCTTCTGAAATCAGAGGCAATCAAGGTCGGCACTCATGATGACCATCACATTTACAGGCAGCCACCGCCCAGCTGCCCTAACTGCCCCGCTCGGCCTTGTCAGCTTGGTGACCGCGGTTGGACCATGGCACTGTGTCAGGTATAACGACGTCTCTACCGCCAGCGTGGTGCACGGATCGGCTGGTTGGTGCTGAGAAACCGGACAGAGTAGAAGGTCATCTCCTCTCCTGATCTCTGGATGTCTCCCTTTGCCGTTCAAGCTGAACCAGAACCGCCGCCGTCGTATTCCGCGGGCGCTGGTGCCGGCTGCTGTCCAGTGCAGCTGGTTGGTCACCGTTTCTGCCTCGCGACCGGCATCAATCCGCGCTCTCGTCGAGCCTGACGGTCCCGCTTACGCCTGCTGCCTAAACGGACTTCATGGCGTCGTAGATGCTGCGCTCATATTGGCCGTAGAGC
>CAXTFS010000222.1:0-6015 GCA_964243395.1 uncultured Acidobacteriaceae bacterium
GTACGTGGACGTGAACTTCCAGATCTTCTAGCCCAGGAACGGACTTGGGGTGGCTGCCTACAATAGACCGGTGGCCACCCGCGTTCATTCCTACTGCAAAATCAATCTTGGCCTGGCGGTCGGGCCGGCGCGACCGGACGGGTTCCATGGCCTGACCACGGTGTACCAGACCCTGGCGCTGCACGACCTGGTGACCGTCACCGCGCAGCCCGCGGGTACCACGGCCATCACGATCGAGGCTGACCACCGCGCCGTTCCCTCCACCGCGCGTGGCGATGCGGAGCGGAATACGGCGTACAAGATGGTGGCGGGTGCACTCGGCCGCCTCGGCATTGCGGCAAGCGTGCACATTGCGCTCGAAAAGCGGCTGCCCGTGCAGGGTGGTCTGGGCGCGGGCTCGGCCAATGCGGTCGCCGCGCTTCTGGGGCTGGAGTGTGAGCTGGGCGTGGCGCTGCCCGGGCCGGAGCGGCTCCGGTTGGCCGCGCACGTTGGGTCGGATGTGCCGTTGTTTCTGCTCGGCGGCACGATTCTGGGCCTGAATCGCGGTGAAGCGGTGTACCCACTGCCGGACTCACCGGCACTTCCCGTGGTTGTGGCGATCCCCAATGTCGGGGTCTCCACGGGGCAGGCGTTTCGCGATCTGGATGCCCGCATGAGCGCCGGGGACGCCCCGGGCAGATCTCCCGGGAGCGACGCAGCCTTGACCGGAACCTCCACTGCGGATAGACTCGAAGAGTTGAGCCGCGCCCTAGCGTCTGTGTGGACACACACGGGAGCCGGGCGAATACCAACCGGTATCGTCAGTTCTTCGCATTCTCAGCCTGCGGGCGGGATGCGCGCAGCAAGCGAGAGCTTGCCGGGAACACAGGGCGATCTGGCCGGGAATCCTCTTCTCGCGCTTGTCCGCACCGGGGTCGAAAACGACTTTGAGGACGTTGCCTTCCGGCAGCATCCTTCCCTGCGAGAGATCAAGCGTGCATTAGCCGGATCTTCGGCCGAACCAGGTAGCACCGCGTTGTACGCGGCGCTTTCGGGGTCCGGATCGGCGCTGTTCGGGATCTACGGATCGTCCGAAGCAGCGCGCGAGGCTCAAGGGCGTGTGCAGTCCCTCGGCACGCGGGCGCTCCTCACGGAGACGCTCGATCGCACGGGGTACTGGTCACGGATGTTCGCGTAAGCTGGGTGTAACCCCGGCGGCGAACCTCTCCGGCACACGTGAAGACACGGTTCGCAACGGGAACTTCAGGTGCCACAAGCGCCTGTGGTGATTGGGCGATCGACTAACGGTAGGTCATCTGCCTTTGACGCAGACAGTCCAGGTTCGAATCCTGGTCGCCCAACCAGACAGTCCGATCGTCCTGACCAACACCCGGACCGCATCGCAACAAGGGAAGCTTTTGAGATGGATGGCGGCACGAAACAGGACCGCCCGAAGTTGAGCAGGACCCGCAGAGCGCACGAAGGATCGCAAGGATTTGAAGATCCAAAGATCCGAGATGCTGGCGCCGATGTGGGAAGAAGCAGGAAGTACCCGGTCCGGAGCGAATGGCAACAAGCCGCTCCCGGGCCGAGATAGAACCGGAAGTCGTCGTAACCAACTCGCACACCGCAACACCCGGGGGCGCAACCTGCCGCCGGCAGCGTCGGACCAAAGAGCATCGGACCGAAGTACGAAGGGCTGTACGAAACTCTCGCAAGGTCAACCAACCTGAGGAGCTTTCAAGCGTGGCGAACGAAAACGGCAACACCCCGGTTCCATTCCCGAGTTTCACAAACCAAGGCTCCGAGGGGGGCGCCCCAGTGGCAGTCCTCGAGCCAGTGCAGCAAGCGGCAGTACGGCCCGCGCCGGAGTCAGGACCCTCAGGGGCAGGCACCGGCGCCCCGGCTGTGACCGCTAAAAGTGCAGCGCCGGACAACAAGCCGGCTGCTGACAAAAAGGCCAAGTCCAAGCTCAGCGAGGACAAGCACTTCAAGATCGTCTCCGGCTCGGCTAATCGGCCGCTCGCTGAAGAGATCGCCAGTTTTCTGGGAGTGCAACTGGTGCAGACGGATTCCCGCCGTTTTTCTGACGGCGAGATCCGTTTTCAGCTGCTTGAAAATGTGCGTGGCGCGGATGTATTTCTTATCCAGCCCACCTGTTACCCCACCGATCAGAACCTGATGGAACTGCTCATCATGATCGATGCGCTGCGCCGTGCCTCTGCCGGCCGCATCACCGCCGTGGTGCCGTATTACGGCTACGCGCGCCAGGATCGCAAGGATCGTCCCCGCGTCGCGATCACCTCCAAGCTGGTCGCCGACCTGCTGGTGACCGCCGGCGCCAACCGCGCGCTCTTTGTCGACCTGCACGCGGCGCAGATCCAGGGTTTTTTCAACATCCCGGTCGATCACCTCTTTGCCTCGCCGGTCCTGGTCGGCTACTTCCGCGATCTGCAGTTGCCGAACCTTACCGTGGTCTCTCCGGATGCCGGCGGCGTCGAGCGCGCCCGCTTCTTCGCAAAAAAGCTCGAAGTACCGCTTGCCATTGTCGACAAGCGCCGCACCGACATCAACGTGACCGAAGTGATGAACGTCATCGGCGACGTCCGCGGACGCACCTGCCTCATCCTCGATGACATTGTCGATACCGCCGGTACGCTGGTCAAGACGGCCGAGGCCCTGCTCGAGCAGGGTGCCGAAGCTGTCTATGCCTGCGCCACCCACGCCGTTCTTTCCGGCCCGGCTGTCGAGCGGATCGAGCAATCCCGCATCCGCGAACTCATCGTGACCAATACCATTCCGCTTACCGAGGCTGCGAGGGGCGTGGGCAAGATCAAGGTCAAATCCATCGCGGGCCTGCTGGGCCGCGCCATTGAAAGCATTCACATGGAGACGTCGGTTTCGACGCTCTTCAACTAGAAATCCGGCGGCTAGCCGCTAGCTTTTAGCTTCTAGCCAAACGTAACGCAACACAGCAAGCGGCTCTGTCGCAAAGGGAATAGAGATCCAGCGAAGCTCAGAGTTGTTAGCTAGGAGCTAACAGCTAAAGGCTGAAAGCTAGGTTCCTCATGCCCGAAAGGAAAGCACCCATGGCCAACACCCCGATCCAAGCCGTTACTGCCACGCCGCGTACCGGCACTTTCAACAAAGGCCATGCGCGCCGCGTGCGCGTCAGCGGGCTCATCCCCGCCGTCGTCTACGGCGCCGGTCAGCCCTCGCAGCCCGTGACCGTCGACCCCAAGGTGATCACCAAGATCCTGTACTCCGAGAGCGGTCACAACACGATTTTCGATCTCAACATCGAAGGTGCTGCTCCCTCCAAGGTCATGATCGTTGACTGGCAGAACGAGCCCATCAAGGGCAAGCTGCTGCACATCGACCTGAAGCGCATCGCCATGAACGTGGCCATGACGGTCTCCGTGCCCATCCAGCTCACCGGCACCGCCGTGGGCGTCAAGATTGGAGGCGGCGTGTTGACCCAGGTGCTCCATGAGGTCGAGATCGAGTGCCTGCCCGGCGACATCCCGAGCCACATCGATGTCGACATCTCAAACCTCGAGATGAACGGCGCGGTCCACATCAAGGACCTGCCGCACGCCGGCAATCTCAAGTTCCTGTCGAACGAAGACGAGCTCGTGGCGCACGTCACCGCGATCAAGGAAGACATCGCTGTGGAAGCCGCCGCTCCCACCCCTGCCGAGCCCGAGGTCGTGAAGAAGGGCAAGCAGGAGACGGACGACAAGTAATCAGGGCGCAGAGGCCAGGGATTAGGGATCCAGCTCCTAGTACCTGGCCCCTGATCCCTATTTCCTGCCTTTATGAAGCTCATCGTCGGTCTTGGTAATCCTGGGTTGGAATACATGCTGACCCCGCACAACGCCGGCTTCATGGCCATCGACCGCATCGCCGGTATCTGCGATGTGAGCGTGGCCAACCGGCGGGGCCGGGCTGAGACTGGACGGGCACGACTGATGGGACACGACGTCCTGTTAGCCAAGCCCGAGACGTTTATGAACCTGAGTGGCTTGTCCGTTGCCGCGCTGCTCAGGGATTTGAACCTCGGCGTCGAGGACCTGATCGTTCTCTACGACGAGTTGGCGATCCCGGTGAGTCAAATTCGCATTCGCGAACGAGGCTCGGCGGGCGGGCACAACGGGGTGAAGTCCATATCCGGGGTGCTGGGGACAGAAGAGTGGGCACGCGTTCGTATCGGGGTAGGCAAGCCGCCGGCCGAGACCGGACGCGAGATCAAGGCCGGTGGCACGGGTTACCTGCTTTCGCCGATGCGAAAGGGTGAGCTCGCGGTGCTGGATGAGGGACTCGACCTGGCGGTACGCGCAGTCGAAGCTGTGCTGACCAAAGGGGTCAGCGCGGCGATGAACGAATTCAACCGGAAGGTCGAGCCTCCCAAGGCCGACACTCCGTAACAGAGAGCCAAACCGGCCTGGGGAGCAAGTCTCAGGCGGTGCGGGGCACCAAACCCGCAGAAAGAAGTCCCATGAATCGCAGTTATGAAGTGATGTTTATTGTGCGTCCCGACGTTGAAGACGCCGACATTGAAAAGATCATCGAGACCTTCTCGGGCTACGTCACCACCGGTGGCGGCATGGTAAAGCAGGTCGAAAAGATGGGCCGCCGCCGCCTGGCGTACACCGTCAACAAGTTCAACGACGGCTTCTACATCCTGCTGATCGTCGAGGCCCCGGCTTCGCTGATCTCCGAGATCGAGCGCCGTCTGCGGGTGTCGGAGCAGGTGATCAAATTCATCACCGTGCGCACCGACGAGGAAGAGAAGCGCGTCGCCAAGATCAAGGCGCATCGCGCCTCGCATGTGAAGCGTTCCGCCCTGCCGCAGGAGAACCCGGCCGAGACCGCCGACCTCTCCGCCGCCGCCGCTGCCACCGCGCCACCCCCAGCAGCAGCGCAGGAAGTCACGGCCGTGCCGGCCGCAGCCGAGGTAGGCGAGCCACAGCCCGCCGCCCAGGCCTAGCCTCTCCATACTTGTCACCCCGCAGCAAAGCAAAAGGATCCGCTTCTCCCGCGGTACAAGCCCCACCGGCAAGCTCAGCGTGAGCAGGCCGGCTCAGGACCACCAAAACGCGGTTCATCGCTTCCAGGGCTGCTCCCCCAAGAGCAGCCCAGTCCAGAGATCCCAGAGCGGATCTGGAGCGAGAGCCGCCAAGCCGCCGACCGGCAATTCCCGGTTCGGCACACAAAGGAAAGCATCATGGCTGACGAAACAACCAGCGCAGCACCGGCATCTTCGGCACCGGCAACCGGCGGCCCCAGCACCGGCAGCACCTCCGGCTCTTCGGACCGTCCTCAGGGCGGCGGCTACCAGGGTGGCGGCGGCGGCGATCGTGGCCCCCGTCCCGGTGGTCCGCGTCCCCCGCGTCCGGCAGGTCAGGGCGGTGGTCCCGGCGGCCGCAAGTTCTTCCGCCGCAAGAAGGTTTGCAAGTTCACGGTGGAGAAGATCGATTCGATCAGCTACCGCGACGTGCGCCTGCTGCAGCAGTTCGTCTCCGATCGCGGCAAGATCATTCCGCGCCGCCTGACGGGCACCTCGGCTCCCTTCCAGCGCAAGCTGACCCGCGCCATCAAGCAGGCGCGCGCCATCGCCCTGCTGCCCTACGCCGCGAAGTACTAAGCGAGAAAGATCTGGAGATCCAACATGGAAGTCATTCTGAAGCAGGATGTAGAAAGCCTGGGACATCGCGGCGACGTGGTCATCGTTGCCGATGGCTATGGCCGCAATTACCTGTTGCCGCGCAAGTTCGCCATGGAGGCGACGGCAGCCAACAAGGCCGTGATTGAGCAGATGAAGCAGTCCGCGGTCCGCAAGAGCGCCAAGGAAAAGGTCGAAGCCGAGGCGGTGGCCATCAAGCTCAACGGGGTTGTGCTCAGCTTTGAGCGCAAGGCCGGCGGCGAAGGCCAGTTGTTCGGTTCGGTCACCTCTGCGGACATCGCGCAGGCACTCGAGGCGGAGGGCTACACCGTCGAGCGTCGCCGCATCCACCTCGACGAGCCGCTCAAGAC
>CAXTFS010000223.1:0-6003 GCA_964243395.1 uncultured Acidobacteriaceae bacterium
GGCGTCGCGAACAAACAGGCGCATGTCGGTCGCAATCTGCTCGTTGCGACTGCGGCCGGTGTGCAGCTTCAGTGCAAGGGTGCCGAGTTCCTTGGTGAGTTCGAGCTCAACGAAGTGATGAATGTCCTCGGCCTGCGGAGCGCTCGCGACGATCGCGGCGCCGACCTGGGCGTTCGAAGTTTCGTAATCGATCTGGCCACTCGTAGCCGAGATGCGATGCGACCAGTTGAGCGCACGTTCGCCTACACGATCTAATCCGTGGAGCGTCTGGTCCAGTTCGTCGGGCGTGAGGATGCCAGCGGCAGCAATGCTACGCGCGTGGGCCTTCGAAGCGGCGACCTCATGCGGCAGTAAGCGCCAGTCAAAAGGGAAGCTGCGTTGCCACTGCTCGAAGGTGCGATCGAGCGGCTCGCGAAAGCGGCCGGACCACATCTTGTTGGTTTGTTCAGGAGGCATGGACCTCTTTCATGGGAAGTATTTCGATTGAGAGTTCAGCCGCGGGGCACAACCGAAAACCGCAGACCCCTTCGGGGAATGACAACAAAAGAAGTGGGTGTTGTACATCACTCCTTCGTGCTGCCATCGTTGAGGTGAGGCATCTCTGTGCCTTTGCTCAGCGTTAGCAGGCCCGTCTGCGCATATGTAATGAGTTTGGCGCGGGTGTCGGTGATGTCTAGGTTGCGCATGGTGAGCTGGCCGATGCGATCACGCGGGCTGAAGGTGGATTCGGTTTTCTCCATCGACAGGCGTTCAGGAGAAAAGGTGAGGTTGGGGCTGTCGGTCGAGAGAATGGTGTAGTCGTTGCCGCGGCGCAATTCCAGGGTTACCTCGCCAGTGATCGGCTTTGCGACCCAGCGTTGCGCGGCTTCGCGCAGCATGATGGCTTGTGGATCGAACCAGCGTCCCTGGTAGAGCAGGCGGCCAAGCTTGCGGCCGCTATCGCGGTACTGCTCGATCGTGTCCTCATTGTGAATGCCGGTGAGCAAACGTTCATAGGCGATAAAGAGCAGGGCAAGGCCGGGAGCTTCGTAAATGCCACGGGACTTGGCCTCGATGATGCGGTTCTCAATTTGATCGCTCATCCCGAGACCATGACGTCCGCCAATGGTGTTCGCCTCCAGCATGAGGGTGACAAGGTCAGAGAAGCTCTCGCCATTGAGCGCTACCGGCACGCCTTCTTCGAAGCGTACCGTGATCTCTTCTGACGCGACGGGAACGTCGTTATGCCAGAAGGCAGTGCCCATGATCGGGGCTACGATCTTCATGCTGGTGGTGAGGTGTTCGAGGTCCTTGGCTTCGTGAGTGGCTCCTAACAGATTGGAGTCGGTGGAGTAGGCCTTCTCTGACGACATCTTGTAGGCAAAACCGGAGCGTTGCAGGAAGGCCGACATCTCCGCCCGGCCGCCAAGCTCATCGATGAACGCCTGATCGAGCCACGGCTTATAGACCTTGAGGTCAGGGTTGGCGAGCAGACCATAGCGATAGAAGCGCTCGATGTCGTTACCCTTGTAGGTCGAGCCGTCGCCCCAGATGTCCACGCCGTCTTCCTTCATCGCGGTGACAAGCATGGTGCCCGTGACGGCACGACCGATCGGCGTCGTGTTGAAGTAGGTGACGCCGGCGGTGGTGATGTGGAAGGCGCCGGCCTGCAGGGCGGCAATGCCCTCGCGCACCAGCGCCGCGCGGCAATCGATCAGGCGAGCGGCCTCGGCGCCGTACTCAAGCGCCTTGCGTGGAATGGCTTCGTAGTCGGTTTCGTCCGGCTGTCCGAGATTGGCGGTGTACGCGTACGGTAGGGCGCCCTTCCCCTTCATCCAGTGGAGCGCGGCGCTGGTGTCCAGGCCGCCAGAGAAGGCGATGCCCACCTTCTGACCAACCGGCACCGTTTCGAGAATGACAGACATGAATTGCAAGCCTCAGTGCTGCTGCGTTCCGTTGTTCAATCGCCATCTTTGCCCCAACCTACGGGTGAAGATGGAGCACCCGCCTAGCTGCGTCGATTGCGACCGTTGACCTTGTTGCGGTTGTTGGGAATGCGCTTGACCGCGCCAAGCAGCATCAGCGTAATCGCCTTCTGCGCGTGCATGCGATTCTCGGCCTGGTCGAAGACAACGGACTGCGGCCCATCGAGCACCTCATCGGTCACCTCGGCGTTGCGATGCGCCGGCAGGCAGTGCATGAAGATGGCAGTCGATTGCGCACGCTCCATCAATTCCTTGTTGACCTGGAACGGCTTGAAAATCGGTGCACGCCGCGCGGCCTCATGTTCCTGCCCCATGCTGGTGCACACGTCGGTATAGATCGCATCGGCGCCATCTGCGGCTTTTTGCGCATCGTGGGTCAGAGTCAGGGAACCACCACTGTCTTCGGCGATCTCGATCGCTCGATGAATCATCTGAAGCTTGGGCTCGAACCCCTTGGGCGTTGCCACGGTGACATGGACGCCGAGCAGGGCGCCCGCCAGCATTAACGAGTTGCACACGTTGTTGCCGTCGCCGACATACGCGAAGCGGAGGCCTTCCAACGAACCGAGACGCTCTTCGATGGTCATGAAGTCAGCGATGGCCTGGCAAGGGTGCTCAAGGTCCGACAACGCGTTGATCACAGGAACCTTCGCGTAGGCCGCCATCTCGGTCACGGTTTCATGCGCATAGGTGCGCAAGACAATGATCTGCATCCAGCGTTCCAGGTTGCGGGCAACATCAGGGATCGACTCGCGTTCCCCTAACGGTGCCGCGGTCTGGTCCACAAAGATCGCATCGCCGCCGCAGGTGTTCATCGCTGTTTCAAAGGTGAGACGTGTACGCAGCGACGCCTTCTCGAAGAACATCACCATCTGCTTGGCATCCAGCGCATGACGAAACTCTTCCGGCTGCGCCTTCACGGCGTGGGCCAGTTCAAGCACAGCCGCGAGCTCCGTTGCCGAGAGGTCAGCTACAGAGCAAAGGTCACGACCGGCAAGGCTTTTTGCTGTCTCGGTAAACGCTGTGTCCGAACGAATCCCCGCTGTGGGCGGCTTGATCCCGTTGGGCCGCGGATTCATTGTGAGTGTCTTGCTATCCATGACGAGCTTCTCCGATCAGCGCCGCTGAGGTCGCTTCCGCAGCGGCAGAGAGCAATGCATCCAACGCGCTCACTGCGCGATCGACGTGCTCCGTTTTGATGAGGTAGGGCGGCAGAAAACGCAGAACTGTTTCATGCGTCCGATTGAGCAGGATATGTTGCGCCGTCATGCCGGCATGCACCGTCTTCGCAAGTTCGGCGGAGTGCAACTCCAGTCCGATCATGAGACCCATGCCGCGCACATCGACCACCGATGCATGTTTTGCCTGCAAGGTGCGCAACTGCTCAAGGAAGTAGCTGCCGACCTCCTGCACGTGGGCCAGCAGATCGTCCCTGCGCAGCGTATCGATCACGGCGATGGCCACGGCGCAGGCGAGTGGGTTCCCACCAAAGGTAGTCCCGTGCATGCCGGGCGCGAAGGCGCGCGCGGCCTCATCGGTACACAGCATGGCACCGATGGGCACGCCGCCGGCGAGCGGCTTGGCCAACGTGGTGACATCCGGCTGCACGCCGAAGTGCTGGTACGCGCACCACTGGCCGGTGCGGCCCATGCCGCTCTGAATCTCGTCCAGGATCAGCAGTGCCCCCGTCGTGTCGCAGAGCTCACGCGCCGTTGCCAGGAACTCGGGTGAAACAAGGTTGATGCCGCCTTCGCCTTGCAGCACCTCCAGCGTGATCGCGCAGACGTCTTCGCCGAAGGCGCCGCGGAGTGCCTCGACATCGTTGAAGGGAACAAACGCAACATCCGGCATCACGGGTGCGAACGGCTCGCGGTAGGCCAGCTTGTGCGTGGTCGCGACCGAGCCCATGGTGCGGCCATGGAAGCTGTGCTCAAGCGCAAGGATCTTCGTGCCCATGCGCTTGCCTTCGGACCGCAATAGGCCCGCATGCGCACGCGCCAGCTTCAGCGCAGCCTCCCAGGCTTCGGTGCCGGAGTTGCAAAAGAAGGCGCGGTCGGTGCCGGTAATTTCGGTCAGCCGCAGCGCCAACTCGGCCGTGTGCTCGTGGAAGAACAGGTTGGAGGTGTGCAGCAGGGCTTGGCTCTGCGCCGCAATCGCGTTGGTGATTGCGGGATGGCTGTAACCCAAGGCGCAGACGCCGATGCCGCTCAGCAGATCGAGGTACTCGGTCCCGTGCTCGTCATAGAGCATGACGCCCTCGCCGCGCACAAACAGGATCGGATTGCGTTCATACGTGCGCACCATCAGCCGGGCTTCCGCGGCCTGCAGGGCGCCCAGATCGTGCTTGCCATGTTCCGTCATGCGACCATCACCTCCGTTCCGTCATCCACGCGTGAGCTGCAAAGATCAGGCAGCAGAGAGGCAGCGGAAGCTGGCAGGATGCGCACCCGCTTCACGCCATGCAGCAAGGCCTCGCGGCAGGCGTTGAGCTTGGGCAGCATGCCGCCGCTGACAACGGCGTCGCGTTCCAGCGAAGGCACGGTAGCCAGCGGCAGCCAGCGCATTACCTTGCCATCCGCACCCTTCACGCCGGGTACGTCGGTCAGGAAAACCAGTGCATCCGCATGCGTCGCGACAGCACAGGCTGAGGCCATCTCATCGGCGTTGATGTTGTAGTACTCGCCATCGAAGCCAAGCGCGATCGACGAGATGACCGGCACCGCACCGAGCGCCCAGATGGCATCGAGCCACTTCGTATCCGTGGCCGCGATCTCGCCGACGAAGCCAAGATCCGGTTCCGCGCGCTTTTTACGTGCCCGAAAGACGTGCCCGTCGCCGCCGGTCAATCCCATGGCTGCCTGTCCGAGCAGATCGAGCGCGGCCACCAGCGACTTGTTTACACGGCCACCCAGCACCATCAGTGCGGCATCGCGCGTTTCGGCATCGGTGACGCGAAGGCCGGCGATGAACTCGCTCTGTTTGCCCATCTGCGAAAGCAGGCGTGTGAGCTGTGTGCCGCCGCCGTGCACCACGGCCACCCGATGACCATCCTTGGCCAGATCGGCGATAGCGCGGGCGCACTGGCCCAGGGTCGCCGGATCTTCCAACGCCGCGCCGCCCAGCTTAACGACAAATTTCATATCAGCCCCTCCGCCTCTGGCCAACCCGCCATGAGGTTCATGTTTTCTACGGCCTGCGAGGCCGCACCTTTGAGCAAGTTGTCCAGACAGGACACGATCACCAGCCGTTTGCCGTCTGGCGAGACCTGGAAACCAAGGTCGCAGAACGGCGTACGCACCACGTGCTGAATCTGGGGCAAGGCAGGGGAGCGACGCACACGTACGAGCGGGCTCTCGTTGTAGAAGTCGTCGAAGCAGGCCTGGATCGCTTCGCTGGCCAGCGCCTCGTTGAGGCGGAGGTACACCGTGGATAAGATGCCGCGCGGTATCGGGAGTAGATGCGGCGTGAACTGAATTTGATCGAACGTGAGGTGCAGCTGCTCCAGCAGCTCTCCCGTGTGGCGGTGACCGAAGACGGCATACGCGGAGAGGTTGTCGGCCGCATGCATGAAGTGGGTGGTCGCCGTGGCCTGCTTGCCTGCGCCGCTCACGCCCGACTTCGCATCGCAGATGATGCCGCAACCGAGATCGGCGAGGCCGGACCGTACGATCGGCGCCAGCGCGAGGATCACGGATGTGGCATAACAGCCCGGGTTGGCAACGAGCCGCGCCGTTGCGATCGCTGGCCCGTTCAGCTCGGGTGAACCGTAGACCGCCGCCGCCTGGGTCTGCTGCGCCAGCTCGGAGTCGGCATCTTCAAAGCGGTAGACCCCGCGATTTCGCTGATCATGCAGCCGCCACGCCCCGCTGAGGTCGACCACACGCAGACCACGCGCCAGCGTCTCGGGCACCCAGGCGCGCGATTGCTCGTGCGGGGTGGCGAGCAACAGGGTGTCAATCCCTTCGCGCTCCAGATCGCGCCACTGCCAGCTATGCACCGCGAGGCCGTTCGCACCCGGCAGGCCCCCGAGCTGCGGATG
>CAXTFS010000224.1:0-5998 GCA_964243395.1 uncultured Acidobacteriaceae bacterium
ATGACAGGGCTGGGGGCCTGCCCGTTCTAACGCAAAGGTCTCTCGATTGCGGGCTACGGGCTAGGCACCATCTCTTGCCAGGCGCAGCCCGCTGAACTGCCAGCGCGTAGCCGGTGGAAAGAAATTTCGGTAGGTCGCACGGATGTGGCTTTCGGGGGTGACGCAGGACCCGCCGCGCAGCACCATTTGGGAGCTCATGAACTTGCCGTTGTACTCCCCCAGTGCCCCCGGCAGCGGACGGTAGCCCGGGTAGCCGATGTACGGCGAGGCTGTCCACTCCCACACATCCCCAAACATCCCCTGTGGGTGACGCGGATCATCCTGGACAGCGCCCGCAGACTGCGGGTGGAGGCTGCCGCTGTCGAGCAGGTTGCCGCGCACGGGCAGTTGGGCTGCCACGAACTCCCACTCGGCCTCGGTGGGCAGACGCAGGCCGCTCCAACGGGCAAAGGCATCGGCCTCGAAGAAGCTGAGATGGCAGACGGGGGTCTCGGACAGCTCATCCAGCGACTGCGAGCCGCGCAGCGTGAAGATGCGCCAACCGGAGCGGGTGGAGGAGTCGCGGCGCCAGTACAGCGGCGCCTGCCAGCCCTCGCGCTGCAGGGTATCCCAGCCCTCGGCGAGCCAGAGCTCGGGCCGGTTGTAGCCGTCTTCATCGAGAAAGGCCAGGTACTCCGCGCAGGTGGTGGCACGCGAAGCCAGGCGGAACGGGGCGAGGTACACCGGGTGCCGCGGCGTCTCGTTATCAAAGGCGAACTGCTCGATGGCGGCCGGATCGGGCGAGAGACCGATCTCCACCACACCGGGGCGGCCGGGAAAACCCGGGGCGTAGCTCAGCCAGCGTAACGGGGGCGCGATCACCGGGGCGGCGTTCCCGTCGGTGGCTGGTAGGGACGCATAGGCGGGCTGCAGCGGGTTGGTGTAAAACGCAATCTTGACGTCGGTCGCACCCAGCTCCAGGTGCTGCTGCTCGTGCTCCAGGCCAAGCACAATCCGGCGCAGCGCCTCATCTTCGGGTGTTTGCCCGAGCAGGCGAACGATTGCGCCGTCGACATGTTCGCGGTAGGCGAGGATCTGATCGAGTGGCGGCCGCGAGAAGCTGGCGCGCAGCTTCTTTTCGGGCATCTCGCCCAGCGCCTTGTAGTAGCTGTTGAAGAGCCAGCGGAAATCAGGATGGAACGGCTTGTACGCCGCCACGAACTCGCCCAGGACAAAGGTCTCGAAGAACCAGGAGGTGTGCGCCAGGTGCCATTTGAGGGGCGACGCGTCGGGCGAGGACTGCACCATCATGTCTTCGGGCGTGAGCGGCGCGATAAAGTGCATCGTGTCGGCACGAACAGCGCGGAAGCGCGTGAGGAGCGAAGCTGCGGTTTGCGGCTGCTGGGTCAGCATGGGGGCTCCGACGGGGGTTGAACTCTGCGCCTGGTGGGAGCCGGCCCACTACGCTCTGGGCAGACTGCATCGAACATCCTGGCTCTCCCCTTCCGTTATACGCCCATTGCTCATGGCGTTCGATGGGGCGTACGCTGCGGTGCCGCTTTTCCGTCTTGCGAGAATTTTCCCATGGCAATTTGCGTGATGCTGTCCGCGTCTTCCAGGGACGGAGACCGTCTCACGTTGTAGACAAGTACAGAGGGAACGGCATGCGACCGAGCGATGGCTTTTTAGCGGGATTGACGGCGTTGGCCCTGTGCGTCACGCCACAGCTGTACGCGCAGGCAGCGTCGGGCAATCCGAGCAGTCCTCCGGACACAACGGCAGCGCAGCAGGCGCCAGGGGCCGGTCCGGGTCGCGGACAGTTCGCCGGGATGAACCGCTTGGCCGGCGAAGTCACTGCGGTCAATGGCAGCACGCTCACCATCAAGGCCGAAGACGGCACCGCCGCGCAGGTGGTCACCACCGACAACACACGCGTGATGAAGGATCGTGGACCGGTCAAGGTAACGGACCTGCACGTCGGCGATGGGCTGATGGCCTTTGGGAACCTGGACGCGGCGACCAGAACATTGCACGCGGCGATGGTGATGGCCACCGATGCGGCGACGATCAGGGCCATGCGCGAAAACCTGGGCAAAACCTATATCGCCGGACGGGTGACCGCGATCGATCTCGACAACGCCAAAATGACCGTGGAGCGCGGCGATCACGTGGCGCAAACCATTGGCTTCGATGACACCACCAGCTTCAAGCGCGCTGTGCGCGGCGGGGGCGGCAACGGCCAGGCCGGCGGCAACGGTCAGGCTGGGCAGGGTGGCGAGCGATCTGGCGGCGGCGGCATGGGCATGGGTGCCATGGCCGGCGGCGGCAACATCGAGCGGGCATTCACGAACGGCGAAAGCATCACGCTGGCGGATATCAAGGTCGGTGATAGCGTGGCCGGAACCGGCGCGCTAAAGAATGGCGTGTTTGTGCCGATACATCTGGTAGACAGCCCGCCGGGGCCGCATCGGCAGCGGCCCGCAGGCGGAAGCGGCGAGGGAACGGGTGCGGTTCCGTCGGGCTCGAACCGTCCCGCGGATCCCGGCGCTCCGAACCCGTAGCCGCCGCTGTCTACGTGTGAAGTTTTGGTCTCGCAGGAGAACGTTTGAGGGGCAACAGAGCATTGCGGCGCGCGGCTCTTCTGGCAGGGGCGCTGGCCTGTGGACAAGGGATGGTGTCGCAGGCCGTTTCATCGCCCGTGGTGACTGCGCCCGCCACTTCGCCAGCCAACCCGGCTAATCCAGCTAGCCCAGTGGCCACTCCAGCAACGGGTCCGACGGCCGCAACGGCGCAGGTGACCGCCGCGCCTGCGGGTGGGACCATCCGCGGAACGGTTGTGGCCGGAACCGCGGCAATGGCTGGCACCGCGGGCAAGCCCAGTGGTGTTCCCCTGCCCGGCGTCGCCGTCACCGCGACCAATACGTTAACGGGGCGGAAATACGCCGCGGCGACCGATGCGGATGGCGCCTTTACCATGAATATCCCCCGCAATGGACGTTATGTGCTGCGGGCGGAGCTTGCGGGCTTTGCGCCATCGACAGCGGAGGTGGTGCTCACGGGAGCGACCCCGCAGGCAGCGCAGATCTCGAACTTCGGCCTGCAGCTGGCAAGCCGTGTGGCTGCTGCGGAGGCCCAGGCAGCCTCGGCGGCCGGGAGCGGCGCAACCGGAAGCGCGGCGAGCCTGCTGCGCGGGTTGCAGGGCCTCAGCCTGAACGCGGGCGGCACGGGCACAGAGGATGCCAGTGCGGGTGCGGGGAACGCCGGTGCGGCGCTGCCGACGTTGAGCGGCCTGGGCGACACCGCCGCGAGCGGGGCCGACACCGTGGCCGTCTCCGGGGCTTCGGGGCAGACCAACGGGCTGGCCGGCTTCAGTGAAGATCAACTGCGCGAGCGCATTCAGCAGGGCGTAGAGCAGGCGCGTGCCAACGGGCAGCTGGCACCGGGTTCCGATCCGACCAACGCCATTGTCGGCATCCTGGGCAGCATGATGGGGGGACCGGGTGGTGGCGGCCGCGGTGGCGGTAGTGGCGGTGGGTTCGGCGGCGGTGGCTTCGGAGGCGGAGGCGGACGCGGCTCCGGGGCCTTTCGCAACCTGAACCCTACGCAGCTGCACGGCGGTTTCAACTACTCGGGCGAGTATGCTCCGCTCGATTCCGCACCGTGGTCGCCAACGCTGATCCCGCAGGTCAATCCAAGCTATGCGCGCAACACCTTTGGCGGCACGCTGGCCGGATCGCCCTACATCCCGGGGCTGATCAAGCCGAGCACCAAGCAGTTCGGGTTTCTGAACTTCAACGTGAGCCGCAACACCTCACCGATCGTCTACACGTCCACGGTGCCCACGCCGCTGCAGCGTGGCGATATCGATGCGGTGAGCAATCCGCAGGGCAACGCCGTGTTTACCGGGCTGACGCAGACGGTGAATGGGCAGGCGACGCCGGTCACGCTGTATGACCCGGCAACAGGTCTGCCCTTTGCCAACAACGTGATTCCACGCGCACGCATCACGCCGCAGGCGATGTATGTGCTGGGGCACTACTACCCCGAATTCAATGTGCCCTCAACGGGAACGCAGGGCTATAACTACGAGACCACAACGACGAGCGGAACGAACTCGGCGAACCTGTCGTCGCGCTTCATCCGTAATCTTGGATCGAACGCAAGCCAGGGCTTTCCCTTCGGTGGTGGTGGGCGCGGCGGAGGTGGAGGCAATCGGAATGCGCCCGCGACACTGCGGCAGAGCCTGAACGCAAACTTCAGCTACTCGCATTCCGCGGCGGACATCCGCAACATCATCCTGCCGCTCTCGGGCGCTTCGCAGACCGACGGGTTCAATCTGGGCGTGGGTTACGTGATTGGTTTTGGGCGACTAAACAACAACAGCTCGATCACCTGGAACCGCAGTCATGCGCTGACGCGCAACTACTTCACCAACACCGACAACGACCCAGCGAGCGACGCCGGCATTGCGTTGCCGAGCACGGGGGTCCTGGGGACAGAGCCGAACTTCTACAACGGCCTGCCGGCCCTTTCGATCAACAATTTTCTTTCGGTCAACAACACCAACCCGCAGGACAATCTTGGGCAGACAATCTCTTTCACTGAGCAGCTAAGCTACCGGCACAAGAAGCACAACATGCGGTTTGGCTTCGATGTCCGGCGCGTGCACCAGGATTACCTCGGCGGCGGCACACCGCTGGGGTCGTTCACGTTTTCGGGCTACAACACTGAAAGCCCTGACGATCAGGCACGTGCAACTTCATCCTGCACCCCAAGTGCCACCACGACGTGTACCGCGACTGGCGAGGCGACCAGCGGATCCGCCTTTGCGGACTTCCTTTTGGGACTGCCGCAGCAGTCACAGATCCAGGCGGGACTGGCAAAAATCTACCTGCGGGAGAACGTTGTCGACTGGTATGCCAACGATGATTACCGCGTGACCAACGGTCTGACGATCAACGGTGGTCTGCGCTATGAGTACTTTGGCCCGTTCAGCGAAAAGAACAACCGGTTAGTGAACCTGACCGGTGTGACCTCGGAGACAGCCAGCGTCGGTTGCGTGACGCCGACGGGGATCTCTGTGCAGACCGCGGCGGGATTGCTGACGTGCGCCGCGGGGCCGACCGCATCGTTGATTCAGCCAGACCGCGCGATGTACTCGCCACGCTTTGGCTTTGCCTACAAGCCGCACGTGTTGCCGAAGCTGCTGAAAGACACTGTGGTGCGTGGCGGCTATGGGATCAACTTCAACACGGGGCAGTTCTCTACCTTTGCGCGTTCGCTGTCGTATCAGCCACCGTTTGCGGCGACGCAGAACAACGTACTGTCCAGCCCCTCCAATGTCACGGGCTGTGTGCAGAACACGCCGACGCAGGCGGCCAACCTCACCCTGGCGAATGGCTTCGGGTGCTCGACCAAGTTGTTCCAGAACACCTATGCGGTGGACCCAAACTACCGGCTGGGCATGGTGCAGGTCTACAACGCGGACCTGCAGCGCACGTTGCCGCTGGGGGTTGTGCTGAATGTCGGGTATAACGGATCGCATGGCTCGGATCTGAACGTAACGCGGGCGCCGAATCATACGTCCAGCACGGTGACGACGCCCGATGCGGTGGCGTTCACGTACCAGGACTCCAATGGCGAGTCGACGTTTAATGCGCTGACGATCAACGCGCAGAAGCGCTTGGAGAAGGGCATCCAGCTGGGGGCGAAGTACCAGTATGCGCACTCGATCGATGATGCTTCGAGCTTTGGCGGGGCAGCGAGTGCATCGACGATCCAGAACGATGCGGACCTGCATGCGGAGCGCGCCAACTCGAGTTTCGACGTGCGGCATTCGCTGACAGGGAGCTGGTTGTACGAGCTGCCGGTGGGCCCGAACCGCGCCTTTCTGAACAAGGGAGGCGTGATGGCCAAGGTCTTCGATGGCTTTTCACTATCCGGCAATTACACGCTGACGTCGGGAACATACTTCACGCGGAGTTACCAATCCACGGCAGCGCAGATTGCAGCGGGGGGA
>CAXTFS010000225.1:0-5977 GCA_964243395.1 uncultured Acidobacteriaceae bacterium
TGTCCTACTCGCTGCAACATCTGCCCCGAGCGCTCCATCGCCACAATCGTGTTCGCAAACGTCGGAGCCTCCGCGCTGTTCGCAATCGCGTCGATCTCCTTGCGCTGCTCCGCCATCCCGGCCTCCATCGCCGGCTGGTAATCCGCATCCCTAATCCGGTCGAACGGCGGCGCCTGGAACGGCAGCGTACTCGTCGCATAGAAAGGATTCGCGGGCCCAAACGCCGCGGGTCCCCCCTGCGCTTCACCCACGCTCACAAACACCGCCGCTCCTAAACTCAACACACTCGCCCACTGCAATCGCCTCCGCATACTGTCCTCCGCTGCCTCTATCGTACGCAGCGAAAAACAGCAGGCTCCAACGAGCCCTCAACGCGGCTTCTGCAGCTGCCACTCCAAATGCGCCCGCACCGCTGGCCACTCCGGAGCAATCACGCTGTATACGCAGGTGTCACGCAGACTCCCATTTCTGGCCACAATGTGCGATCGCAAAACTCCATCCAGCTTCGCCCCGATCCGTTCAATCGCGCGCCGGCTCTGCTGATTCAAAAAGTGCGTTCGAAACTCCACCGCAATGCACTCCATCACCTCAAACGCATGTCGTAGCAACAGCAGCTTCGCCTCGGTATTCAAACCTGTCCGTTGCACCCGCCGCGCATACCAGGTCGACCCGATCTCAACCCGTCGGTTCGTCACGTCGATGTTCATAAAACTCGTCATTCCCACGATCTCGCCCGTGCTCGGCTGCATCAGCGCAAACGGCAGCATCGACCCGACCACCTGTAGCGCGAGCCGCCGCTCCACCTCCGCCTCCATCCCCTCCGGCGAAGGCACGTTCGTATACCAGAGCTCGTTCAGGGTCCCATCCAGCACCGCTGCTCGCAACGCCTCAACCTGCCCGGTCGATAGGGGCACCAGGCAGACATGTTGTCCGGTCAACGTAACTGGCTCGAGCATCTCCGCAGGCATAAGCCACTATAAGATCCCGCAGCTGACGTGGACTCGCGCCCAAGAGAAAAGGCCAGCCTCAATAGGCTGGCCTTCTCATCCGCAGTGATCGACCGACTTAGTACTCTTTCCCAGCCAACGTCATCTCTTCTGCCTCATGCACAGCTTCGGTCTCCTTGACCTCCATGTTCATGCCCAGCTTCCGGTCCAGTGCATCCTTCAAACGGCGTCCATACTCACTGTCCGCCTGCGATGCGTAGCTGACAATCCGCTCCTGCACCGCTGGAATCGCATTCGCCAGCGCGCCCGACAGGTTGTTGATTAACTCCGCGCGATAGGTCTCGTCGAAGTCGTTCCGCCACACATCACCGGCCTGCTTGAAGTTGTTCTCGCGGTCGATCTTCTGACGCACCAGCCGTCCCTCATACAGCGGCGTGTACGGCCTCGGAGCCGGCGCTGCCTCCTTGATCCCGTTCATCAATGAAGGCTCGTAGTTCACGCTCGGGTTCTGCCCCGGAATCGTGTCCACCGCAAACGCCATCTGCCCATCGCGCTGGTTCGTCGCGATCTTCGCCTTCGGCGCATTGATCGGCAACTGCAGGTAGTTTGTACCCACCCGATACCGCTGCGTATCCGAATAACTGAACGTCCGTCCGACCAGCAACTTGTCGTCCGAAAAGTCCAGACCATCCACCAGCACGCCCGTTCCGAACGCGACTTGCTCTGTCTCAGCGAAGTAGTTGTCCGGGTTTTTGTTCAGCACGATCTTGCCGATCGGCAGAAACGGAAACTGCTCCTTCGGCCAGATCTTTGTGGCGTCCAGCGGATCGAAATCCAGCTCCGGATGCTCATCATCGCTCAGGATCTGCACGAACATCTCCCACTCGGGGAAGTCGCCGCGCTCGATCGCACCATGCAGATCCTGCGTCGCATGATTGAAGTTCGTCGACTGGATGTGGTTCGCTTCTTCCTGCGTGAGGTTCTTGATCCCCTGCTTCGGCTCGAAGTGGTACTTCACCAGCACCGCGTTGCCTTCGGCATTCACCCACTTGTACGTGTTCACGCCCGAGCCCTGCATGAAGCGATACGTCGCTGGAATCCCCCAGGGCGAAAACAGGTACGTAAACATGTTCGTCGACTCCGGCGTGCACGCCAGAAAATCCTGGAAGCGCGCATCGCTCTGCCGGTTCGTCAACGGGTCTGGCTTAAACGCATGCACCATATCCGGAAACTTCGTCGCGTCCCGGATAAAGAACACCTTCAGGTTGTTGCCCACCAGGTCCCAGTTGCCATCCTCGGTATAAAACTTCACTGCAAACCCTCGCGGATCACGCAGCGTCTCCGGCGAGTGCCCACCGTGCACCACGGTCGAAAAACGCGTAAAGATCGGCGTCTGCTTGCCGCCAGTCTGGAACAACTTAGCCCGCGTGTACTTCGCAATTGGTTCGTCGCCTACTTTGCCCGTCGCCTCAAAATAACCGTGTGCCGCTGCACCGCGCGCATGCACCACGCGCTCCGGGATCCGCTCACGATCGAAGTGCGTGACCTTCTCAAGAAAGTGGTAGTTCTCCAGCACCGCGGGTCCGCGTGCACCCACTGTCCGCAAATTTTGGTTGTCATAGACAGGATGCCCCTGCCGCGTGGTCAGCGTCTGCGCGCTTGCCTGGTCGGCGGCTGTGTTGCCCGCGCCGTTACCGTTGCCGTTCTTCGTTCCGTTTTCAATCATAAGCAGGTCTCCCGACGCACGCACAAGGTGCAGCGCCGTCCTCCTTTATGATGCGCCTCGGTACGGCACCCGCGAAAGCCCCTCTGCAACTTTCCTGCAGTCTCACGGCAAGCAAAGCCCATCCTTTGCGCGATGGAGCCTCATGCACGATGAAGTCTCGACCCGCCGGCTCGGCAGGATCAACTCACCCCAACAACTCCCAACTGAGAACGGACAATCGCCAACTCGCCAGCCCACCCCAACACCACCCGGCCGTTGCATCATGCCATCGGCCCCGCTACCATCGCGAAGGACACCGAAAGGCTTTCATGGACTCCAGCAACACGCCCGCACTCCGCCGCCCCGAAGACATCGCACTCGACCTGCTCAAATTCGTCGCCGCTCACACCAATCTCAAGCCCGGCACCGCAGGCTCCACCCCCGGCTTCGGCATGCAGTCTCCTGCCAAGACAGACGATCAGGTCACCCAGATCCTCGACCTCTACGCCCGTTGCCGCGAGGCCGTCGAGGCCCCCGCCGTCAAGAAGTAGTCGTGCTCGCTCCCGTACGCGTCGCAGTCATAGGCGCCGGCGCCTTCGGCCGCAACCACCTTCGCGTTCTGCGCGAACTCGAAACCATTCCATCCCGGCCCGGCGCTCCTGCACCGGAAACCTCTGTCCAGCTGGCCGCCGTCGTCGACGCCAGCCCGGCCGCGCTCGCGGAAGCTACCGCCCGCTACAACATTCCAGGCTTCGCCAGGCTCGAGGACCTCCTCGCAGCCGGCCTCGGCCTCACCGCCGCGACGGTCTGTGTCCCCACCCTCGCGCACGCCGTCATAGCCGAGCAACTCCTCACCGCGGGCCTCGATCTCCTCATCGAGAAGCCGCTCACCGCCTCACTGGCCGAAGCCGATCACCTCATCGCCCTCGCCGCCCGCCTCGGCCGCATCCTCGCCGTTGGCCACCTCGAACGGTTCAACCCGGCCGTCAGCGCCGCGCTCCCACGCCTCACCCGACCCATGTTCTTTGAGGCCCACAGGCTCTCCATCTTTACCCCGCGCTCGCTCGACGTCGACGTCGTCCTCGACCTCATGATCCACGACCTCGACATCCTGCTCACCATGGCAGGCTGCCCGGTGGGGGAGGTCCGCGCCGTCGGCCTGCCCGTGCTCTCCCGTAAAGTCGACATCGCCAACGTCCGCCTAGAGTTCACCTCCGGCGCCGTCGCCAACCTCACCGCCAGTCGCGTCTCCACAGAACAGGTCCGCAAGCTCCGCCTCTTCCAGCCCGCGCAGTACCTCTCGCTCGACTACGCCCGGCAGGAACTTCTCACCATCAACGTCGACCCGGCCCTCGCCAATGCGTCAGTCCCGCTCGAATTCGCCAGCGCTCAGGCTAAGCCGCACCCCTCACCCGGCCTTTCCTTTGAAAAACTCGACCTACCCCGGTCCGAACCCCTGCGCCTGGAGCTGGAAGACTTCCTGGCGTCCGTCCACACCCGGAACCCGCCCCGCGTCACCGCCGCCGCGGCCCGCGATGCCCTCGCCCTCGCCCTGGAGGTCACAAGCACCATCGCCGCCCACGCCGCCCGCGCCCAACTCAATTAGCCTTCACCCCACAGCGCCTCTTTGCCACCGCACAGGGCCTATTTGTCATCCCGCAGCGCAGCGGAGGGATCTGCTTTCCCTGTACCTCGTCAGACGCAAAGCCAGCAGTAGCGAGCCGAGCTAATCGATACGCTCGATCTTCGCTCCCGCCGGCACCGCCAACACAAACTGGTCGGCCTCAAACGACTCGTTCAGTGCCAGCTTCGTCACGTCGATCGTCAGCGAGTACTCATCCAGCGGCCGCCGGATCGTGATCCGCTTCGGGAACTGCTCATCGCCCGATTGAACGTAGTTGTCATACGTCGCCTGCGTGACCACCTGGCCCTCGGCGTCATAGATGTCCTGCTGAAACGGCAGCAAATTTACTCGGCTGATGTGTACCACCCGCTCGAGCTGCAGCATGTTCCCGGACTTGATCTTCGCCACGGCCAAATCGTAATCAGGCTCCTCGACCGCCTCCTGATGTTTCTGCTGCGGCCGCAGTATCCGTGTCGACTCCGTCAGCGTGACGTACTCATCCTTCGTGACCCCCGGTACCAGCAGCGAATCCAGAAACACCGCCGGCCGGATGTTCTCCAAACCATTCTTCGAGGGCTTCGTCACCTCGTTCGTTCCCTGCCGCCACCTTGTTCCATGCGTGGAAGCCGTCATCAGCGTGAACTTGTTCGCATCGCTGACCATATCCAGCGCTTCGGTCCCAAACACCGGCAGCTGCAAAATCACCCGCAAATCGCTCGGCTGACGCACAAAGATGTACCCCTTGAACGAGGTATACGTCTTCACCTTGCCCGTCTTTTCGCCGCCCGTACTCGCCTTAATCAGCACCGATGCATTCAGCGTCCTTACCGCCGCATCGCGTCGTGAAATCAGCTTCTCCAGCGTGTTCACGTCTGCGGACTTGTACTGGTCCGGCGCCTGCACCTTCTCCACCGTGCGAACGGTGCTGAAGCAGCCAGTCAGACCGGCGAGCCCAAAAAATCCCGCTAGTGACAGCGCCCGCATACTCTTCATTACTTATTCCAAGTATATCGATGCGCTGGTACCGCAAAGGTATTCAGCTTTCACCGCGTCCACCCCGCACCCAGGGAACTATTGGGAACCCTGACCCCGATCAACGCGCGTCTTGGACAGTCGACTCTGTCCTACAGGCCTTCCCGGTCGAGCTTCTCCAGCAGTCGCGCCACTTGACCCCTGCCATCCGCCCGTCGTCGCCCCGGAGCGTTTAGCAACTCCGTTGCCAGCTTCACATGCTGGCAACTTCCTCGCTTCGCACCCTTCACAAAGCCATCCACAATCCCGCGAAATTCGCGCGCCAGCGTCCGCCGCATGTACGCCCGGCACTGCCCGGGTTTCAGTGGCGGTAGTGCTCGCTCCTGACTGGTCTCCTGACCGGAATGGCCGCCTGCGCTCTGGTCCACCTCTGGGCTCTTGGGCGCACGCATCCTCTCCGGCTTCGCTCCTGCCGTCGCCGCACGTTTCACCCTCGCCGCCATCCCGCCTCCAAACAACAAGGGGGACGAGGCGCCTGTCCTGCGCTCCCCGTCCCCTTGTCTGCCTATTCAGAATAACAACCCATCCGGTGTTCCTGCGCAAAGCCCAAAGCCATTGACAGCACTCGACTTAGCGGAACTTTCCGGCACTACATCACTTGACATCCTCGCAGCGGCTCCAGCAACCGCCTCCGCAGCAGAACCTCTGTCAACGTATCCAGCGCCCGGC
>CAXTFS010000226.1:0-5895 GCA_964243395.1 uncultured Acidobacteriaceae bacterium
GCCCGTTCGCCCGAGTTCTGTTTGGTAGATATCTTTCTGGCGGGAACGAGGTGGTTGATTTCGGATCAGGCGGTGGGTTTCCAGGGTTGCCGATCCAGCTGTTGTTCCCGGACCTGAAGGTGACCCTTGCGGAGTCGCAGGGAAAGAAGGTGGCGTTTCTGCGCGAGGTCGTGCGAACGCTGGGGCTGGGCACCGAGGTCTGGGGCGCGCGCGTGGAGGAGATGGACCGTGAGCGACGGTTTGCGGCAGTCACGATGCGGGCGGTGGATCGTATGCCGGAGATGGTTGCTGTCGCGGTTGGCCGGGTGCGGCCAGGCGGATGGCTGGTGCAGATGGTGTCTGCGCATGAACCGGGTAAAGCGGCTGAGACGTATGCCATGCCGGGCGCACAAAGCAGCGTTGTGATTTTGGATCAGGTGAGTTGACGAGAGTTCCACGTGGAACATTGGTTGGGCTAGGGATGAATGCTGCTGTTCCACGTGGAACATTGCACTTCGTGAGCGCTCCACAGCTATCCTCATCCGCTGCTCTGGTAGGCTGAGCGAACCGCATGTCTGCAACCGCCTCGCCCCCCGCCAAACTAGAGAGTTCACCCAAGTCCGGCATTTCCCGGGTCATTGCCGTGGTGAACCAGAAGGGCGGCGTCGGCAAGACGACAACGGCGCTAAACCTGGCTGCTTCGCTGGCGCTGGATGGGAAGAGCGTCCTGCTGCTGGATTGTGACCCCCAGGCGAACAGTACAAGTGGGCTTGGATTCCCGCGGGATGAGGAACGCCTCTCCATCTATGACCTGCTGGCCGGCGAGGTGGACGCTGCGGAGGCGGTATTGCCGACGAGGATCGAGGGTCTATCCATTGTTCCGGGAACACGCAACCTCATAGGGGCCAATCTTGAGCTGGTCAGCGTTCCAGAACGGGAATTCCGTCTGCGCAAGGCTCTGACGACGGTGCGGGCCACGTACGACTTCGTCCTCTTGGACTGCCCGCCAGCGCTGGATCTGCTGACGTTGAATGCGTTGACCGCAGCAGACCGTCTGCTTGTGCCGATGCAGGCGGAGTACTTCGCGCTGGAAGGGATCTCGGAGCTGATGTCCACGCTGGACCGGGTGGCGGCCAGCTTCAACGCGGACCTGGGGCTGGAGGGGGTGCTGCTGACGATGTATGACGAGCGCACGAACCTCTCCGTCCAGGTCCGCGAGAACCTGCAGAACTTCTTTGGCGATAAGCTGCTGCGAACCACCATCCCGCGCAACGTGCGTCTGGCCGAGGCGCCGAGTCATGGGCAACCGGCAGTGACGTACGATCCGCGATCGCGTGGGGCCGAGGCCTACCGTGACTTGGCCCGCGAAATCCTCCAGCGCAACGGGCTGGCGACACGGTCGGCTGATCCACGACATTCGACTGCTTCGACAGCCAGCAACGGCGCTGCAGAGCCGGTGAGAGCGCGAGGAAAGAAGCCGCTGATCCTGGACGAGATGGCCGTCACGGCAAACGCCACGGCAGAAGCAAGTCCGGCGAAACGGCGAGTGTGGCCGTTTGGCAAGGCGAAAATCTAGAAGAAGACCTAGAAGAAGACCTGGAAGAGTAGAGGAAGAGCACGATGGCGCAGGCGAACACACATCCCGGAACAGAACCGAAGCGGCGGGCGCTGGGAAAAGGTCTCGAGTCGCTCCTGCCCGCGCGACCGCCGGCGCCGCAGGCTGCGCCGGTTGCGACCGCAGCGGAGAGCCTGGCGGGGCGGCCGCTGGAGGTTGCAGTTGAGTTGATCGACCGTAATCCCTACCAGACGCGCGCGGGCTTCGATGAGGGCAAGTTGGCAGAACTGGCGGCGTCGATTGCGAGCACGGGCGTGGTGCAGCCGATCGTGGTGCGAACAGGCCCGGACGGGCGCTACACGCTGATTACGGGCGAGCGGCGTCTCATAGCGAGCAAGCTGGCGGGAAAGGCCACGGTGCCGGCAATTGTGCGCGAGGTCTCCGATCTGCAGACAATGGAGATGACGGTCGTCGAGAACCTCCAACGGGCGGATCTGAACCCGATGGAGCAGGCGCGGGCGTATGACCGGCTAAGCCGCGAGTTCCACCTGACCCAGGAGCAGATGGCTGAGAAGACAGGCAAGGATCGGGCGTCGGTGTCGAACTTCCTGCGGCTGCTGCGGCTGCCGGATGATGTGCAGCAGTTGGTCGAGGGCGGCGAGCTCACGTTCGGGCATGCGCGCGCGTTGCTTTCGCTGCCTACCCCGGAGTTGATCGGCGGGGCGGCGGGCAAGGTTGTGTCGCTGGGGCTGAATGTACGCTCGACGGAGAGCCTCGTAGCCGGAATGCTGAACCCGGAGGGCAAGGCCCGGCCTGAGAAGCCGGCGAAGCTGGTCGACCCGAATGTGCGGGATGCGCAGGAGCAGCTGCGTCGTAGTTTGGGATTGCGGGTCACGATTGAGGACAAGCGGGGCAAAGGCCGCGTGATTATCGAGTACGCGGGCGTGGACGATTTCGATTCGATCTTGAGTGCACTGGGCAAAGCCCAGTAGAGGAAGCGTAGATGCCAATGGAGTGGTCAGTGGTACGGCTTGGAGCAGTTGCGGCAGTTGTGGCCGGTTCAGTTTGCGCGATTAACGCACAGCAGCCCAAGTATGCTCCCCCGAGTGGGCGGACGCTGGTGCGTGCGGGCGCGGTGGTCGACGTGCGTACTGGCAACGAGATGCAGGATGCCACCGTGGTGGTGAGCGGCGACCGCATCGTGAGCGTGGGGCCCTCGGCGGGGGTGAAGGCAGCGGCGGGCGATCACGAGGTGGATCTGCGTGGGTATACGGTGCTGCCGGGGCTGGCGGATGTGCACACCCACCTGACGGGGGTGCCGGACTTCGACCCGTACTTTGAGCTGACGATGACGCCAGGCAAAGAGGCGATCTTGGGCGTGGAGAACGCGAAGACCACGCTGGAGGCCGGGTTCACCACCGTGCGGAACGTGGGCGCGAACGGGTTTACCGACGTGGCGCTGCGCGATGAGATCAACGAGGGGCATATCCCGGGACCGCACATGCAGGTTTCGGGGCCGGCGCTGGGGATCACGGGCGGGCACATGGACGAGAACCTGTTGCCGGAGCAGTACCACGTGGTGGGGGAAGGTGTGGCCGATGGCATACCGGCCGTTCAGCACATGGTGCGGCAGAACATCAAGTATGGCGCGGATCTCATCAAGATCGGAGCGTCGGGCGGGGTGTTGTCGAAGGGCGACGATCCGCAGGCGTCGCAGTACACGCAGGAGGAGATGGCGGCGATTGTGGCCGACGCGCACCGCCTAGGCCGCAAGGTGGCGGCGCACGCGCATGGGGCGCAAGCGATCCTGTGGGCTACCAATGCAGGCGTGGATTCGATTGAGCATGGGAGCTACATCGACGACGCGAGCATTGCGGCGATGAAGGCGCACGGAACGTATCTTGTGCCGACGAGCTATCTGTACGACTGGTACAAGGAAAACGGGCACCTGCCGGCGCTGTATGCGCAGAAGATGAAGGACACGACGTCGGTGGCGCGGGCAAACCACAAGCGGGCGATCCAGGCGGGCGTGAAGGTGGCGCTGGGTACGGATTCCGCGGTGTACCCGCATGGATTGAACGCGCACGAGGTTGAGGTGTATGTGCGCGACTACGGCATGACGCCGCTGCAGGCAATCCAGTCGGCGACGCTGAATGCGGCGGATTTGATGGGGTGGACGGATCGCATGGGCGCGTTGGAGCCGGGCAAGTGGGCCGACGTGATCGCGGTGAAGGGCGATCCGCTGAAGGATGTGCGCACGCTGCAGCACGTATCCTTTGTGATGAAGGGTGGCGTTGTGTACAAGGACGAGGCGCAGCCGACAGCGGTGACTCCGCTCACCGTGGTGGCTGGCGTGCCGGAGACGCCCGTTTCAGAATCGAGCTTCTAGATGCAGGCCAGCAAGTGGGAGTACCGGCTGCGTGTGCTCCTGCACATTGCCATTTTTGTCGTGGGATTCTGGCCGTTCTGGGAGCCGTGGCTGGGGTTGTCGACGCACTCGGTTTGGCTGAACCTGAGCGCGGACATGGCGCGACAGGGATGGCTCGGGTTTGGGCCGGCAACGGTGCTGCTGCTGGTGCTGGCGCTCCTGTTTACGGCGCTGGGCGCGTGGCTGCGGGTGTGGGGGTCGGCCTACGTGGGCGCAAGCGTGGTGGCGTCGCCGACGATGCATGGCGAGGCCATGCTGGCGGATGGGCCGTACCGGCACACGCGCAACCCGCTGTACCTGGGCACCTTGCTGCACACGATCGGGATTGCGGTGCTGATGCCGCCGGCCGGCGCGGTGTTTGCGATTGCGGCCATCTGGATTCTGCAGGTGCGGCTGGCACTGGCGGAGGAGCCGTTTCTGCAGAGCCGGTTTGGCCAGGCGTACACGGCGTATGCTGCGCGCGTGCCACGGTTTCTGCCGTCGCCCAAAGCGCTGGTGCCAAGTGCCGGCGCCAAGCCGCACTGGCTGACCGCGGTGATGGGCGAGAGCTATTTCCTGGGCGTGGTGATCACGCTGGCGGGCTTCGGATGGGACTTTAATGCGTCGCCGCTATTGAAGGGGATCTTGATTTCGCTTGGGGTTTCGCTGGTGCTGCAGGCGTTGTTGCCGCGGGCGGCGGCGGCGCCTGTGGGGACGGCGGCTTAGCGTTCCACCCTGTGGAGGATGGTGGCATGCGACGGGTGTCACTCGTTGGTTTGCTGGCGTGGTGTTGCTGCCTAGCCTCGGGACAGACTTATCGATTCCCTACGGGAGCTCCGGCGAGCAAAGGAAGTCTGTTTGCGAGTGGGTTAGCGTTTGGGAGTGACGGAACGCTGGTTGTGAGCAGATGTGGCTCCGTGGCGTTGGTGCGAGCAAACGGAGAGATGGAACGAGAGTTGAAGGGCGTGGTTCTCGGTTATGACGATGCGCAGACCGATGTCGCAGGAGAAGCTCTCTTTTGAGGCGGATCGGGGACGATGCTGTTGCTGTGCTGACGGCCGGCATGGGCGTCGGGGACGACACGTCAAATACGAGCGAGATCCAGGTACTAAATCGTCGCACTGGCGACAGCTGTTTCCAAACCCAGGTATCTTATCGGTCTTACAGTGATCAATCTCTCGTTGCAATTTCTGGCGACGGACACTCGATAACTATTGCGACGGGAACGCAGGTGGAGTTGAAGCAATTGCCGCAGACCTGCCGCTAAGTCTCTTCCGCGTATGGAGCGAATGTTCAGATGAAAGCTTGGTTCGGCGCGGTACTTTTCTATGGGCTCGCAACGAGTTGTGCTGCTCAGGTGCGCTGGTGTCCAATTGCCGGCAGCAATGCTGCCAACAAACTGCTCTATCCGCCAATTGCTCGTGCGGCACACCTAACTGGCACTGTGATCGAACGTGTCATCTTTGTTCCGGGCGGACGTATCACAGGAGTCGAGATCGTAATGGGGCCTTTTTTGCTCGCTAAGTCTACGACCAACCAGCTATTAACTTGGAACTTGGTTAGTAATGCTTCAGGCGTCGAGCCTTGCCAAGCTTTGGTCGTCGTAGACTTTGCCTTTGGTGATTCGCATCCCTCGCCTGTGGGCAACGCTGACGCGACTATCTATAGGCTTTCGGTGCGAGAGATATCCCCCCCACCTCTCGATGCGATGTACAGCGTGAGCGGCCGACGCTAGACGCAGAAAGCCGCCTACCTGTGGCAATTTGGGCTAGCTCGATAGGTTGAAGCCTTCCAGGACGAGTTTGGCTTCTTCGCCCCGGGTGTCGGCGGCATTGACGTCTATGGTGATTTGGCGTTTTTCCCCCGGCATGAGGTGGAAGTAGTTTTCGCTGTAGAAGGCGGGGAGGATGCGGTCGCCGGTGGTGGCGCGGACGGCTTTGAGGCGGAGCATGAG
>CAXTFS010000227.1:0-5873 GCA_964243395.1 uncultured Acidobacteriaceae bacterium
CGATTGCGGCCGATCCCGGTCCTGGTCGGTAGTTGGCCAACCGACCGTTTGGCCTCCTTACAGCCGCTCGACGGCTGCCAACGGCGGAACCCCGGCGCGCAGCCAGTCGCGAGCTTGGTCAGGGTGGGCAATGACCAAAGTGGCTTGACCAGGACGCGGGTGGAGCCGGATGCGGGCGCCGTCGCCAACCTTGACGATGTCGGCCGTCTGGAAGTCCGCCATGTTGGCCGTCACCAGCAGGTCAGCCTCGCCGGCGACGGCGACCTCCAGCACGTGCCGGTCTTCCTCATCGCGCAGGGGATATACGCCGCTGCCTACAAGCGCATGCGGGTGATCACCAGACGGTCCGAACGAGGCCACGCCGCCGATGGCGCGGGCCAGGGTCTCGGCTGCGTCTACCTTGACCTGGAACTCCCGCGTCAGGACGATTGCCAGGCGGTCGAGCATGCCGAGCGAGACCACCAGCTGTAGCGGACCGGCTTGGCAGGTACCGGACCGGACCGCATCGGCCAGCCACGGTGAGCTACCGCCCCGCCTCCCTCGCCGGGTACCAAGGAAATCGGCCACCCATACATTAAGGTCTAGGCACAGCCGGAGGAGAGCCGGCGCTGGGCCGGCGGCCGACATCAGCGCGATGCTGCGGTAGCTCGCACGGCCTCAGCCAGGATGGCCTCATCGGTGTCCAGCTCATCCTCGTGATCAAGCCGCATGCCATCCGCCACCCGCCTGCGGGCAACTTCGTACTGTGTGGACGTCACGGCGCGGCCGATAGCGCGCAGTAGGTTGTGCCGGTCTTCCGGCGCACCGAGGGCATCGACATCACGCAGGGCAGCGCGGACTGTGCCGGGCAGATCGAGATAGAGTTTGAGGGACGCAGTGGTGAGCTGGGACGGCGTCCGGCCCTCGCGAGCGGCGATGCCGCGCAGCTTGCTTACTGTCTCGACGTCCGCATGAGCGGAGATGGACTGGCCAGCCATGATCAACCACAGGTTCTATAGATCCTATAGGTAAGCGATCTATGCGCGTTTGCCAACCAGAGAACACGTGCCTGCTGTCGCATGGACAACCCTACTCACGCGCTATCAAAGTCACTTACCGATAACAGTGAAGAGGGATATAGACTTCGTAGGAATCAACCTTCACAGTCCAGAAGGTAAGATTATGTAGAGGGTAGAAGGTGCAGGTTTTCTCGCTGATCAGCCAAAAAGGGGGGGCAGGCAAAAGTACGCTCGCTCGCCAATTTGCCGTGTTGGCCGGTGAGACCGCTACCAGCATCCTCATCGATCGAGATCCGCAAGAGACATCAACGAAGTGGTGGCAACGCCGTCAACGCCTGCAACCAGCACCAGAGCGCCCTGACCTTCTCGACTTGGATGGATCAAATCTCACCGCTGCAACCAAGGCGCTTCGTAAACAATCTGGCGTGGTGTTTGTGGATACTCGCCCGGCTGTTTCGGAGCCTGAAGCGGAAGCAGCGCGCGTTGCTGATCTAGTGATCGTTCCTGTACGTCCCTCCTCAGACGATTTGGAAGCCGTTGGCGAAACGCTCAAAATTCTTCGACGCTTGGAAAAGCGAGCCGTTGTGATCGTAAACGCTGCCAAGAACGAGGTGCGGGCGCGTGATGCTCGTGCAGCGCTGTCGCGCTACCCAGTGCCAGTTTGTCCAACGCATGTCGGTGACCGCGCAGTCTACCTAGATGCAGCTCTCGAAGGGCGCGGCATTGGTGAAATGAGGGGGGCTGCTGCGCGGGACGCTCACGCCGAATTACGTGCTGTCTGGGTCTGGATTCAGGAGATGACCGATGAGCAGCAGTAAACGCGGGCGATCCCTCGCCGAGGTTATGTCGCCGATCGACGACCATAACATGGTTGAACGAGATGATGCGCAAGCGAGTGAACCTGCAATCTCATCGTCCGCAACAGCCGGGGTAGCAGAACCGGCAGGTCAAGCCATTGTGCCGGTGAATATTCTAGTCGCTCCAGAAGACCGCCGCCGGCTGCGTCAACTCAGCTTGGATGCCAATCTCAGCCTGCAAAAATTGGGTCACGAGGCCTGGAACCTGCTGCTGCAAAAACGAGGATTGCCTCCGCTTAAGCCGGTTAGCGCGAATATTCCCAGTGGACGCCCCAGCGGCAGCCGTATCAAGTAGAGAAGTTTCAAACCACAGAACCTAATAAGGTGTGAAGGTTGTAAGTAAAGATGGTTCGTAGGCCTGAGCGTGTTTCGCGGAAAGTGGGAGGAGGCCAGCTGGACCTACTGGTTGCTCTTCCCGGGGACATCCCGACGCATGACCAACAGGACATGATGGAGCGGCCTTTCTTCAGCCTTTCCAAACAGCGCCGTATCGAGCCAATCGATTATCAAGTCCAAAACGGCTCTGCCACGATCAGCGTTAACGTGACTGCACCCGCGGAGATCGGACTAGCGACTATATGGGATGCAGACATTCTGATCTGGGCAGCCTCCCAGATCCGAGAGGCCAAGTTACGAGGCATTCCCACATCACCGACATTCAAAGTGTCAATTTATGAGTTGCTCCGCAGCATCGATCGCCGAACTGGAGGAGATGAATATCAGCGGATCGTAGAAGCATTCGACCGGTTAAGTGGAACACTGATCAGAACAAACATTCGACAGGGTCGGAGTAAGAAGCCCGAAGGCTTCCATTGGATCGAACGTTATGCAGCGCCGACCGATGACCAAGGACGGCCTGACGGCATTGAATTTACTATTTCCGATTGGCTCTACGACGGCATTCTGACAGACCGCCTCACACTTGCGATTGACCGCGAGTATTTTAGCCTAACTGGTGGCATCGAACGATGGCTCTATCGGGTAGTCCGCAAGCACGGTGGTCATCAATCAGGCGGTTGGGCATTTACGATGACCCAGCTCCACATCAAAAGCGGCAGCACCCAACGCTTAGCCGACTTTGCCAAAGAACTCCGGCGCACTGTCGAGCGTCAGCGCCTTCCAGGCTATTGGTTGGAAATCGTTCGCAACTCAGAAGGTAAAGAGGTTCTAAATTTCACAGAGCGATGTCAGCTGCCTGTGGAACATCCAGGCTTTAACCCTCGGCGTCTTCCAAGAACCTCAATTGGATCATTCGCCCCGCTACCAGCTGGGGGCCAAAACCACGATACTGGCGAACAGATCAGCGGTTTACCGGTAATCCCCGATGATCGGTGACAACGGCTTGGATTTGTGAGTCATCACGTGGTTTTGGCCCCTGAGACTCACGTGGTTTTGGCCCCCAAATTACCGTGGTTTTGGCCCCTGGAAAATCCAAAAGGCGCAATATTCTCAATGATTTCGAGAGTCCGTAATACCCTTAATCCTACTACGTAGAGTCTTTCTTAAAGACCTGAGCCTGTGGATAAATCAGAGAGTTAGAGCGTGACGCTAACAGGCAACCTCACTCGACAACTTAAATGCTCCACCGCCAGTTGACGTGCGGAGGATCTCCCAGGGGCCAAAACCACGATACAAGGTCGAATTAGCCTTCGCGATGAAGAAGGTCGATCCCTGCGGCAGGTCGTAGGTTTAGCTCAGAAGGGGCCTTCAGAAGCAGTTCGACGGCAGTGGTCACGCCCTGTGGCTCAAGGCAGACGGTCCAGATACGCAGGCGATAAAGGCCAGGCTGCAGTTCAGCACCCAAGACAAGTGTGGCATTGGCATCTTTGGTGTTCGACGAAGCAGGGCTGACAAGAGCCGTGCGCTGATCGAGGCTACGGTTCTCCAGCCAGGCTTGCAGGAAGCAGGTCGGCCCCGTGTACGACGAACCAAGATGGGCCGACACATCCACGGTCAACTGGTAGCGACCGGCTTCCTTTGCCCGCAGCCAACCCTGGATTTCCACCCCGACTGGTCCGGTGTAGCGCACGCCACGAGTGGCGAGTCAGTGAGAGGGATTGGCCCGCCCGTGTAGACGAAGCCGCCCACGGTATCGGCTAGGGTAGACCATGGCGACGATTCAGGTCAAATCCTCAGACACAGGAACTGCTCCGGCTTAGCGTGAGGCCTGACGCAGGCCGGCAACTCGAATGGCGGCGGCGCTGGCAGCTTGGTGGTGTCGAAGACGAAGGTGCCGAAGCGATTGGGGCTGAGCACGGCGCCATAGATCTTGACGAGCTAAGCGTGATCCACGTCGGCGCCGAATGCACCCTCCACGGCTTCTATAAAGGTCTTGAGCCCCTCCATGGTGAGGGGCGCCTGGTTGTATACCTGAACGTGCTTTCGTACGTCCGGGCCGTCATCCCGACACGTGGTCAGGCCGTTTTCGATGGTTCGATCCTGTGTGGTTCAATGCCCAAGTTTGGCCTCGGCGAGGTTGACCTGCTTGAGCGCGAGGACGACGAGGGCCATGAACAGGGCGAAGGCCGCGTAGCCGCAGAAGACGTCGACATAGGACAGAAGGACAGACTGCTCCGCGACGGCCTGTCCGATCCAGGCGGTCGCCTGGCGCCGGGCGCTGCCGAGCGACGCTCCCTGATGGACGAAGTAGTCCGTGACCTGGTGGAGGCCGTGCTGGTAGCCGGTCGACGACGGGGCGACGTTCTCGACCAGGCGCGACTGGTGCATCTGGGCACGCCGCGCCAGTCCGGTGTTGGCGAGCGACACCCCGATGCTGCCCCCGAGGTTGCGTGCCACGTTGACCAGCGCCGATGCGTGCCCGCTCTGCCCCGACCTCAGCCCTGAATATGCCACCGCGTTGATGGGGACGAAAAGGAGCGGGAGGCCCATCACCTGGACGACACGCATGATGGCGAGACTTCCGAAGCTCGAACCCTGGTCGAAACCAGCTGAGTGCCACATGCCCAGCGCGATCAGCGTGAACCCGGCGGCCATCAAGTACTTTGGCTGGACCTTCCGGCTCAGTCCCGCAGCGACCAGCATCAGCAGCAGCGTCGCGAATCCGCCGGGCATGAGAGCCAGCCCCGCCCAGGTCGAGGTGTAGGCGAAGGAGGACTGCATCAGCTGCGGGAGCAACTGGGTCGAGCCGACCAGGATGCCCCCGACCGCCATCATCGCGACGAAGGCCAGGCCGAACTGGCGGTGCGCGAGCAGGCGGATATCGATAATCGGCTCCTTCCGCGTCAGCTCCCAGGGAATGAAACAGGCGAGGGCGGCAGCGGAGACGATGGCAAAGGTGACGATAAAGCCTGACGCAAACCAGTCCTCGTCCTGCCCCTTGTCCAGCACGATCTCGAGGCACCCCAGGAAAGGGCGACAAGCAGGAAGCCAATCCAGTCCACCGTGAGCCCGCGGGCGAGCAGCGCCTTCCGCTCGGCAACGATGGCGGGGGGATCGACCACCAGCCACTGCACGAGCAGCAGGGAGGCAACGCCCACCGGCACGTTAATGTAGAAGATCCAGTGCCAGGACAGGTTATCGGTGATCCAGCCGCCCAGGCTCGGCCCGAGGGTTGGGGCCACCACGACCGAGACGCCGTACAGGGCAAAGGCGCCGGCGCGTTTCGCGGGCGAAAAAGTGTCGGTGATGATCGACTGCTCGCTGGCGGCCAGGCCGCCGCCGCCCAGGCCTTGCAACACCCGGAAGAAGATCGGGGCGGGAAGGCTGGTCGCCATGCCGCACAGCATCGACGCGGCCGTGAACACTGCGACCGAGATCATGTAGTAGCGCTTGCGGCCGATGACCTCGGACAGCCAGCCGCTGATGAGCACAATAACGGCGCTGGCCACGAGGTAGGTCGTGAGCACCCATGTCGACTCGCTGAGGCCGGCACCGAGACTGCCGGCGATCTGGCGCAAGGCGACGTTCGCGATCGACACGACGGCGGCGATCAACCAGGTGGTGCCGTCGCCCCAGACCCTGGCCAGCGGCAGCGCCCGGTGCGCCTCGATCAGGCGGG
>CAXTFS010000228.1:0-5854 GCA_964243395.1 uncultured Acidobacteriaceae bacterium
TCAGCGCAATGATGGCCGCGTGCAACACCACCGCGGTCCAGATCGACGCCTGCGATCGTGGCGCCTTGATGCCGCCCGCTGTGGCAAACATGGGGCGTGTCGAAGCACCCGCCAGTACGGGATTTATCTCGGGATGAAGATTGCCTGCTGTAGACATAGGAAAGCGGGTAGGGCGGCGCAGCGCGGGGAAACGACTCCCCTGTGCGCAAGCTTACTCCCCTGTTAGACGCAGCGGGACGGCTGTCCGTCTCAGCCGTCTCTCGGCAGCTGCTTAGGCCTTTCTTTGCCCCACTCTACCCGTACAATAGAGGTTTGGCCGTAGGCGTGCACCGCACTGTTGCCCGCCCGCGGTGCGGAGATTGCATGCCGGACGCCGGAACGCCAAGTACGCTGCCCCCCGTGGCGAAAGACAAGACGCTCAAAGACACCCTGAACCTCCCCAGGACAAGCTTTCCCATGAAGGCCAACCTGCCGGTGAACGAGCCCGGCCGCCTTGCCGCCTGGGAGGCGGCGGATCTTTACGGCGCCATTCGCACAGCGCGTGCGGGGGCGCCCAAGTACATCCTGCATGACGGCCCGCCGTACGCGAACGGCGCGATCCACCTGGGCCACGCCCTGAACAAGTGCATCAAGGATTTCATCGTCAAGACCAAGACCATGGCCGGGTTTGACGCACCGTTTGTGCCCGGCTGGGACTGCCACGGCCTGCCCATCGAGATCAAGGTGGACGAACAGCTTGGGGGCAGGAAGCTTGAGATGGATCCTGTGGCTGTTCGTCAGGCCTGCCGCGAGTACGCCGCGAAGTATGTCGACCTGCAGCGCACCCAGTTCAAGCGCCTGGGCATCTTCGGGCGCTGGAACAAGCCCTACGAGACGATGAACTTCCCGTACGAAGCGCGCGTGCTGCAGACGTTCTATGGCTTCTACGAAAAGGGTTTCGTCTACAAGGGACTGAAGCCGGTCTACTGGTGTTCGCACGACCGTACCGCGCTCGCCGAGGCCGAAGTCGAGTACGAGAGCCACACCTCACCCTCGGTCTACGTGCGGTACAAGCTGACCAGCGATGCCGCGGAGATCGACGCGCGCCTGGAAGGCCGCGATGTCTACACGATCATCTGGACCACCACGCCGTGGACCCTGCCGGCATCGCTTGCCATCGCATTTAACCCGGAAGCCGACTACCTCGCGCTCGATGACGGCAAGGCTGCCTACATCGTTGCCGTCGCCCTTGCGCCCCAGGTGATGGAGGCCTGCAACGAGTACGACCTCTCGCTGGCACAACCCATCGCCACGTTTCCTGGAGCCAGGCTAGACCGAGCCACCTTCCAGCACCCTTTCCTCGATCGATCCATTCTTGGCGTTGTCGCTGACTATGTGACGACGGAACAGGGCACCGGTGCGGTGCACACCGCACCGGCCCATGGGCCTGACGATTTCGCGACCGGCCAGCGCTACGATCTGCCGTTGACCTGCGATGTGGATGCGCAGGGCAAGCTACGCAATGGCCTGCCTGCCTATGACGGCCTGTATGTGCACAAGGCGAACGGGCCCATCAAGGAGCTGCTGCGCGAACGCGGCGCGCTGATGGGCGCGCATGACCTGGTGCACCAGTACCCCCACTGCTGGCGCTGTCATCATCCGCTGATCTTTCGCGCCACGGAGCAGTGGTTCATCCGCATGGAGACGCCGGTCTTGTCCCCCAAGGAGACGTCACCACAGACGACCTTCCGCCAACGCGCGCTGGATGAGATCACCCGCGTGACATGGGACCCGGCCTGGGGCGAGGAACGCATCTCCAACATGATTGCGACACGTCCGGACTGGTGCATCAGCCGGCAGCGCATATGGGGCGTGCCCATTGCGGTCTTCCTCTGCGAAAAGTGTCATGAACCGCTCAACAACGAGGCGATCAACAAGAGCATCGTCGATTTGTTTACCCGCGATGGCGCCGATGCCTGGTACAGCCGTGACGCGAAATCACTGCTGCCAGAGGGGACAGCCTGCCCGAACTGCGCGGGTACGGCGTTCCGCAAAGAGATGGACATCCTGGATGTCTGGTTCGAGTCGGGTGCGAGCTGGAACGCGGTGCTCGAAGTGGAACCGGAGCTGCACTTCCCGGCAGATCTGTACACCGAAGGCGGCGATCAGCATCGCGGCTGGTTCCACTCTTCCCTGCTGAGCGCCGTGGCGCTGAAGGATGCTGCGCCGTACCTCATGGTCGCTACGTCTGGTTGGACATTGGACGAACAGGGCCGTGCGTTCTCGAAGTCACTTGGCAACGGCGTCGATCCGGTGGAGGTCTCGAACCAGATGGGCGCAGAGATCATCCGGCTCTGGGTCGCGTCCGTCGACTTCCGCGAAGACGTTGCCGCCAGCAAGCGCCTAATGGATCGCGTCAGCGACAACTATCGCAAGCTGCGCAATACGCTGCGCTTCCTGCTCAGTAATCTGGATGGTTTCAACCCGGCGACGGACACGGTCTCATGGGCCGAGATGCAGCCGCTGGACCGCTACATCCTCGCGCGTGCCGCGGAACTCGACGCGGCCATGCGCAAGGCATACGATCACTTCGAGTTTCATCGTGCCTATCAGGCGCTCAACGAATTTACGAACACTGACCTGAGTGCGCTGTATCTCGACGTGACCAAGGACCGGCTGTACACCCTGGCGCCGCAGGACATAGCGAGGCGTTCGGCACAGACCGCGATCTGGCGTATCACCGAGGCCCTCACACGGCTGATCGCGCCGATCCTCAGCTTTACCGCGGATGAGGTCTGGCAGTATCTTCCTCAGGTAGAAGCTCGTCCCGCAAGTGTGCACCTGGCGCTCTTCCCTGAGTTGACGGACATCGTGCCTGGCTCTGTAGCCGGGATCGAAGCGGACTGGGAGCGCTTGCTGCGCATGCGCGAACTGGTCAACATCGAGCTGGAGGCCTTGCGACTGAACAAGACAATCGGCAAAGGCCTGGATGCCGGCGTGCGCCTCCTCGTCGCCGAGGGCTCTGATGAAGCCATCACGCTGCGCAAATACGAGTCTTCCCTGCCCGAGTTCTTCAACGTCTCGCAGGCAACCGTGCAGATCGTCGCCGCTACCGCCGATAGCGCGGCCGTCTTGATCGAGGCCGAGCCCGCGATGGGGGGCAAGTGCGCACGCTGCTGGCGCGTGCTCCCCGATGTGGGTGCCGATGATCGCTGGCCGTCGGTATGCGCCCGCTGCGCGAACGCGCTTGAGGTCATAGGCTTCCCGCCTTCATCGCCGGAGGTTGCGTAGATGGCGGCTATTCGCGATGCACGCCCTGTTGCGCTGCTTATCGCCCTCTCCGTCATCATCGCGGACCGGCTTTCGAAGCTCTGGATCGTCGCGCACGTCAAGCAGGGAGATGCCATTGTGGTTCTGCCGCATGTCTTCCGCATCACGCATGTGCAGAACACCGGCGCGGCGTTCAGCCTGTTTGAAGAGGCACGATCGCAGGAGACGGTGCGCATCGCATTGGTGGCCTTCTCGGTCGTGGCGGTTGCCGTGGTGCTCGCGCTGCTGCTCAAGACAGGGCGCCGGCTCACGGTGACGACGGTCTCCTTTGCGTTGATCTTCGGCGGAGCGATCGGCAATTTGTACGACCGCATTCGTTTGCACTACGTGGTCGATTTTCTTGAGGTGCACATCGTGCACTACCACTGGCCCGACTTCAACGTCGCCGACAGCTGCATCGTCGTTGGCGCCTGCCTGCTTCTGCTCGAAGCCCTCCGCCCACAGCGAGCGTTGTAAGTGACCCCATGATGATCGCCGAAGATACCCAACTCGACAGCGCCCCCACCACAACGGCGGCCACGCAGATCACCATACGTGGCGCGCGCACGCACAACCTCAAGGGCGTTGACGTCGAGATCCCGCACAATGCTCTGACCGTGGTCTCCGGCGTGTCCGGGTCCGGCAAGAGTTCGCTCGCGTTCGATACGGTGTATGCCGAAGGGCAGCGGCGTTACGTCGAGTCGTTGTCTGCCTACGCCCGTCAGTTTCTGGAGCGAATCGAAAAGCCCGACGTTGACTTCATGGACGGCCTCGCGCCGGCGATTGCGATCCGGCAGAAGAACCAGACGCGTAACCCGCGTTCTACCGTTGCCACAGCGACTGAAATCTACGACTACCTGCGCCTGCTCTACGCGCGCTGCGGAACGGTGACGTGCCTTCACTGTGGCGGCGTGGTGCGGCGTGACTCCGTTGACGAGATTGTCGGCCGCACAGCGGCGATGCCTGACGGAACCCGTGTCTACGCGCTGTTTCCTCTGCAGCGTCGCGAGCTGAAGCTGGAGCCCATGCAGCTTCCGGCGACCGAGGCCGCCATGCCCGCGCCACCGCCCAAGCCGGCGAAGCGTGCGGGCAAGAAGGGCGCAAAGAAAGACGCCGCGGGAGAGCCGAGCCAAAGCTTCGAAGCGCTCACGGACGTGCTGAAGGAGAGGCTGGGTGAGTTGCGCCGGCGCGGCTTCAACCGCCTCTGGCAGGCCCAAGCCGCCGATCCGAATGGCGCTGGCCGGATCGTGGAATTTTCCACGCCTGAGTCGTTGCTGGAACTGGACTTCAGCGCGGCTACGCAGGCAGACTCCAGCCTGCAACGGCCGATCTTCGTGCTCGTGGATCGTCTGGCGCTTTCGTCGGAGATCCGCGCGCGGCTGGTCGATGCCATCGAAACCGGCTACCGTGAAGCGGGCGAGATCGTCTTCCGCACCGTTCCCCGCACCGTCGACGACGGCGCGCAGCCCACTCCGGAGACCCTGCGTTTCTCCGCAGCGTTTGAGTGCGAAACCTGCCACCGTTGCTATCGCGAACCTGAACCCCGGCTGTTCTCTTTTAACAATCCCTATGGTGCGTGCCCGCGCTGCCAGGGCTTTGGCAACACCATCGATTTCGACCCAAATCTCATCGTGCCGGACAAGTCCAAGTCGCTTGATGCGGGGGCAATCGATCCATGGACCAAGCCAAAATATCGTTCCCCGTGGCACGCGGACATGAAGCGTGCGTCCAAGGCCGAAGGCATCCGCACGGACGTTCCCTGGTACGACCTCACCGAGGCACAGCAACGCTTTCTCTGGGAGGGCCGCGGTGGCTGGCCCGGCATTCGCGGCTTCTTCGATGATCTCGACCGCAAGAAGTACAAGCTCCATGTGCGCGTGTTTCTCTCCAAGTACCGTGGCTACGCGCCGTGCCCGGAGTGCCGCGGACAACGCCTGCGCGCCGAAGCTCGTGCTGTTCTACTGAACGGCAAGAACATCTGTGAAGCCAGCGCCCTGACCATCACGGCCGCGCAGGAGTTCTTCGACCATCTCGCGTTGACGCCGGCACAGGAAGAGATCGCCGGCAAAATTCTTGAGGAGACGCGCGAGCGCATCAGCTTTCTTGCCCAGGTTGGGCTGGAGTACCTCACGCTTGACCGGCTCAGCTCCACGCTGTCCGGCGGCGAATCGCAGCGCATTCAGCTCGCAAGTTCGTTGGGTTCACGGCTTGTCGGTGCTCTGTATGTGCTTGACGAGCCGTCGATCGGCCTGCATCCGCGCGACACGGCCAAGCTCATCGGCATTCTCGAGGATTTGCGTGATCTCGGCAACACCATCCTGGTTGTCGAGCACGACCCGGACGTGATTCGCGCAGCAGACAAATTGCTCGATATGGGACCTGGCGCGGGTGAACTGGGCGGACGCCTGATGGCGTCGGGCACGGTTGCAGAACTTGAGGTCGACCCAAACTCCCTGACGGGACGCTATCTTTCCAGCCGTTCCGAGATTGCCGTGCCCCGGCATCGCCGCGAACCCGGCCGCGAGAAGCTCATTCTGCGCGGCGCGCGTGCCCATAACCTGCGCGG
>CAXTFS010000229.1:0-5850 GCA_964243395.1 uncultured Acidobacteriaceae bacterium
TTTGTAGCTGAACGCGCCGATCACGCTGCGCGGAATATCGGAAAGTGAAAACGCCATCCCGTACACGCCGAGCTCGGTAAAGCTGATCTTTTTCCCCAGAATCAGGCGATCGGCCTGCGAGGCGAAGAAGAACAGCGCCGTGCCCAGGAAGATCCACTTGCCGAAGTGCAGGATCGACCGCACCGATTCGCGATCCCACTCAAACCGGTTTCGCGCTCCCGGCACCAGGCGGCTGTGGCTGATGGCCAGCTTCCATCCCTTGCTGGCCAGGTTGCCGAACACGAGCGCCCAGACGCTCGGGTGCCAGTACGCCCAGCCGATCGTCACCACCAGCGCCACGATCTGGCCGCTGAAGTCGATCGCGAATATCCGCCTGACCTCCATGTGCCGGCTCAGCGAGAGCATATTGGTGCTCGTCACGCCGTCGATCAGCACCGTCAGCGCGAGCACCGGCAGCACGTACAGCAGCGATCGATCGCCGTAAAACCAGGCCGCCGGCCACGCCAGCGTAATCGCCAGCACCCACAGGATGCCGCCGCGCAGGGCCTGCAGCGAGAACGCCGCGTTCAGAAATCTGGGCTCGTCCCCACGCGGCGACTGGATCACGCTCGGCGCCAGCCCGATATCGCTCAGCAGGCTGATGCCCACGATCAAGGTCATGACCAGCGTCATTTCTCCAAATGCTGCGGGGACGAGCAAACGCGTGAGCACCCAGCTGTTGACCAGCCGCAGCGACTGCCCCACGCCGTAGTCCAGGATGGTCCAGACCGTCGCCTTGAGCGCTGTCGATTCCAGCCTGCCGCGTTCCGCCGACGCCTCCGTCCGGGCCTCCTCCTTGACCATCACCGGGCTGTCGAGCGTCTCTTCCATAGGCCTGTCGCCACTGCTTCTGAGCTAGGTCGAGGCTTCAGACTCGAGAACTCGATCTCCATCATTGCCCCAACCCGGCCCCCGCACCATCACAACTAAGTTGTACCCACCCTGGAGTAATGCTCCTTTGGCCGTGGTGCAACTCCCATCGAAAGCAGATCCCTACGGGATGAAAACAAAATAGAGACGTTAGTTTTGTTTTAATCCCGTAGGGATCTGCTTCTGTACCGGTACTACAGCTTCAGACAAACCAATCTAAACGCAACGATCGCAAAGCCCATACACAAATAGCTCATGACTGGTAGGCCGAAAGCCCGCCGGCAGGTCGGGCGGCATCTCGATCCCGCATCCTTCGAGCTCATACAGCTTGCCGCACTCATTACATTGAAAGTGGTGATGATGGTCCTTGCCCGCCACCTCGTACCGGGTCGTATCCCCCGGAACCTCCACCCGCGCGAGCCAGTTTTCTTCCACCAGCACGTTGATATTGCGGTACACGGTGGCGATGCTCAGCCCTTCCACCTGTTGCTGCGCGAGCGTCAGCGCTTCATCGTGCGATAGGGGCCGGTCGGCTGTCGTAAACGCTACGCGGATCGCTTCCTTCTGCCGGGTGTTGCGCGGTTGGGGTGCCATCTGTCTAAGGCTCATGGCTTGACGCTGCTTTGTCAAGGTATCAGGAAGACTTAAGGTCTTATTGAAAATCTTATCGCAGCAGCAATCCCGCGAGCCGAAACCTGCGTTACCATGGAAACATTGCCCGCATCGCGTGCGTCAACGTATCCATGCTGCAGCTCAGCCCATCCCGCGCGCCACGCCACAGCACCCTGCCGACCGCGGGCACCGTGCTGGCGTGGCTCTGCATCCTGCTGGTCCTCGTCACCGGGTCCATCCACCTGCTGCACACGCATCCGCAGGGCGACGACGCCGCAAGCGCCGCCTGCGGTCTGTGCGCGGTAGCGCACCTGTCCGTTCTGCCCGCGCCCGCAGTGCAGCAGCCGATGGTGGCGCAGTGCTTCACCGGCTTTGCCGTGCGCACGGTCCAGGCACCGCCGCCGCGCTTCTTCCATCCCAGCCTGTATGTACGGCCGCCGCCTGTCTTGACCAGCCCCGCCTGAAAACCCGGCAAGCCCACGTCAAAACAAACCCCTCGGAGGTCTTCCCATGCGCCCAACGCGCAAGGCACTCGCTTACCTGGCGATGCTGTTGTTGTCCTTTACCCTGCTGCAAGCCCTCGCCGCACAGGTTGCCGCTGGCTCCGGCGCCACCATCACGGGTACCGTGGTCGATGCGACCAACGCCGCCATCCCCAACGCAACGGTCGTGCTGCAGAACACTGTTGCCGGCTTTTCGCGCACCGTGCAGTCGGACGCCGCAGGGCACTATACGTTTGCCAACATCCCGTTCAACCCTTACCACCTCTTCGTTTCGAGCCCCAGCTTTACCACGCAAGACCAGCGCCTGACCCTGCGCACCTCCGTCCCGACCGTGCTGACGAACACGTTGCCTGTGGCGTCCGCGGGCACGGAGGTGACGGTCGAGGCGGGCGACGCCGAGCTCGTCGAAAACTCCTCCACCTTCCACGTCGATATCGAGCGCGAGCAGTTCGCCAAGCTGCCGCTCGAGTCCGTCTCCTCCTCGGTCTCGTCGCTGCTCACGCTTGAAAGCCCAGGCGTCTCGGCCGACTCGAACGGCCTCTTCCACGGCCTGGGCGACCACGCCGAAAACGCCTTCTACATCGACGGCCAGCCGGTCACGGACCAGCAGTCAAAGGTGTTCTCGAACCAGCTGCCCATCGGCGCCATCCAGTCGCTCGAGGTCATCTCTGGCGCGCCGCCGGCCGAATACGGCGAAAAAACCTCGCTCGTCGCCGTCGTCACCACGCGCTCCGGGCAGGGCATTGCCAAGCCGCGCGGAGAGGTCGTCGCCTCCTACGGGACCTTCGGCACGTCGGATATCAACGCGGACCTGGCCGCCGGCTCGCAGCGTCTGGGCAACTTCACCGCCATTGACCTGCTCAACACCGGCCGCTTCCTCGACCCGGCCGAGTTCTCCGTCTTCCATGCCAAGGGCAACACGGAAAACTTCTTCGACCGCGTCGACGCCAATCTGCGCAAGCAGGACGCGCTCCACACCGACTTCCAGTTCACGCGCTCCTGGTTCCAGACGCCCAACGCATACGACAACCTCAACATTCAGGGCCCGCCCGACGCCCAGGGCGTCTCCGTGAACCTGGGCAACACCGACCAGCGCACCCAGATCCAGACCGTCTCCGTGGCGCCGTTTTTGACCCACACCCTCTCGGCCAAGCAGGTCGCCACGCTCGGCACGTTTGTGCGCCGCGACAGCTTCAACTACTATCCCTCCGGCAACCCGCTGGCGGACTTCACGCCGCTGCAGTCGGAGACGATCTCGCAGGCGCGCTCGCTGCTGAACGCCGGCGCGCGGCTGGACGACAACTACGTCTCTGGCGACAACAACATCAAGTTCGGCGTCAGCTACCAGCAGACGCTGCTGAACGAAAACTTCAATCTCGGCCTCGTCAACCCGTTCCTGAATGCGCCCTGCCTGGATACCAGCGGCAATCCCGTCCGCGGCTTTACCGACCCCAGCCAGTGCGCCGCGGCCGGGCTTACCCCTAACACGGCTGCCAACCCGCTGGTGACGGCTCCGTTCAACCCGCTGCTGGGCTGCCTGGACCTGACGCGTACCAATCCGTCGGCCAACGATGGTTGCGCTACCGGCGCGGCCACCCCGTACAACTTCCTCGGCCATACGGATGTGAAGCTGCTCTCGCTGTATGGGCAGGATGCGATCACGATCGGGCACCTGGGGCTGAACGTCGGCGTGCGCGGTGACATTTACAATGGGCTCGCGATCCAGAAGCAGGCCGAGCCGCGGGCCGGCATCTCCTACGCGATCCCCAGGCCCGGCACCGTACTGCGCGCAAGCTACGCCCGCACCATGGAGACGCCGTTCAACGAGAACCTGGTGCTCTCGTCCAAGGGCTGCAACTCGGCGGTGATTTCGGCGCTGGTGCCCTGCATCCCGGCCAACTTCAACCCCGGCTTCCGCAACGAGTTTCACGCCGGGCTCGAGCAATCCATCGGCAAGCGCCTTGTGATCAACGGCGATTACCTGTGGAAGTACACCCACAACGGGTACGACTTCTCGGTCCTCGGCGCGACGCCCATTACCTTTCCGATTGAGTGGCACAACTCGAAGATCAGCGGCTTTGCCCTGCGCGCGACTGTGCCGAACTACCGTGGATTCAGCGCGTTTGTTGTTATGTCGTCGGTCGCGGCGCGCTTCTTTCCGCCGCAGATCGGTGGGCTGGGCGCGACCAACACCAGCGGCCAGCCCTTCCGGATCGACCACGACGAAAAATTCAACCAGACCACCAACCTGCAGTACCAGTACAAGAAGACCGGCCCCTACTTCAGCTTCAACTGGCGCTTCGACTCCGGCCAGGTCGCGGGTGCCGTGCCCTTTTCGACGAGCCCGAATACGCCCGTCGACCTGACCGGCCTGACCGGCGACGAGCAGCTGCAGGCCGGTCTGATGTGCGGCACCCAAAGCCCCACCCTGACCGCGCCCCTGACCACCTGCGCGCCCAACCTGTACCACTCGTCACTGGTGCGGATTCCGGCGGCGGGCACTGAAAACGACGACCACAACCCGCCGCGGATCGCGCCGCGCAACCTCTTCGACCTGTCGATCGGCGAGGATAGCCTGTACCACTTCAAGAACGATCACCACGCCATCAGCGCGCGGCTGACGGCGACCAACCTGACGAACAAGGTAGCCTTGTTCAACTTCCTCAGTACGTTTTCGGGCACCCACTATGTTTCGCCGAGGACGATCACGGGCGAGGTAGGCTTCCACTTCTAAGGACCCCAATAAGTATTTTGGTGGAAGCGTGGGACTTTAGTCCCACGACCAAGCCCACCGGAAGGAAGGAGCTTTAGCCCGGGCGCTCTAAAAAGAGCTCGGCGGAGAGACCTGATCAGACCCTCAACCTCACCAGGGAAGGTCTGATCAAGTCGACTACCTTGGACAGCATCCATAGCGCCCGGGCTAACTTTATCCATGGGGCTGAAGCCCCACGCTTTCACCCAGAGACTTATCAGAGTTAGCTTAAAGCATTTGGCTTCGGATGCAGGGCCGAATCAGGTGAACCGCAGATCCCTGCGGGATGACAACAAAAATACAAATGCCCAGTGTTGTCCTTCCAGACGTGGTGCAGCGCGGGGAAGTGCGAGAGCGCGATCCGAAGAGTTTATGGTGGGCCGTGAGGGACTCGAACCCCCGACATCCTGCTTGTAAGGCAGGCGCTCTAACCAACTGAGCTAACAGCCCACGTGTGTGGATCGCAGGCTTCAGTTTAGGGGATGACTGCCCCGGTTGCAACTGGTCGGCTATACCGCCCGCATCTTGTGCCAATTCACAAAAAAGAAAACATATTTACCAGAATAAAGATTGCCTTATTTCACATCTTGCGTGATACATATGAGGTGCCGGGTTATTTTGCTGAGAGCTATTCAGCAGCAGGAGACTGCACCCCCGACGAAGCGACTTCCCCGTGCGGACAGCAACAGCCAGGGTGGGCTTTGAGCGGTCAAGACTGGCTGATTGATCCACTTTCTCCGCGGGGTAAACGCTTGATGGTCTCGTCACAGGTCCTTTTGAATCTGCTTGCGTTGCTACATGCAACTCCCCTTGAACCGGACAACTGGGAGCTCTTTTTGCGCGAGGTCTGCGCCCTGACCGAGGCGCGGCACGGCTTCTTTATCTGCAGCAGCAGCAACCTGGGGCTGAACGTGCTCGGCCAGGGTGGCCGCTACGATATGCTCTCCGCCCAGCAGGCATACAACAAAAGCAGCGGCAGCCTTGACCCGTTTCGCCTGCCCATGCTGCTTAACCCCAGGGTCGGGGTCGTGGAGGGCGACGACCTGGTGCCGGAGGCGGAGTTCCTGCAAACCA
>CAXTFS010000230.1:0-2402 GCA_964243395.1 uncultured Acidobacteriaceae bacterium
TGGAAGCATTGGAATACGTGCTCGCCCGCCGCCGCAAAATCAATTAGATCCCAGCGCCTTGCTGCCGGATCAATCCCCGGAAGGGCGATCAAAGTCGGCGACGCACCCTTGCAACACCTCCGCCGTTTTGCAATACTCGCTCGCATGAGCGTACCGGTGTTGATCTCTGCAGTGCTTGCCCTGGTGGTCGTAGGGGGCATCCTCACCGGAGGCCTGGTCGCCTCGCTCTGCGAGGACAGCCTTCGCTGGATGAGGGACCGCAGGTAACACCAGCACTGCTGTCGTCCAGATACACGAAACCCCGGAGAGGTCTCCGGGGCCGCTTAAACACTGGAGCCGACGAACGGACTTGAACCGTTGACCTGCTGATTACGAATCAGCTGCTCTACCAACTGAGCTACGTCGGCGTACGCCCCATTCTACCGGGAACGGGTGGTGATGCAAAGTTGCGCGCGACGCCTAGGCATGCTCGCCCGGCTTGTTCACGGAGAAGCGCGGCGCGGCGTTCTGCGGGTCGAGGTGGAGGCTCAAAAACTCCGCCTCGGTGGCTGCCGGCTTGCCCTGCAGGATGCGGACCAGGGCGCGGCCGCCACCCAGAAAGACCCCCACCATCAGCGCCACAAGGCACGCAATGCCTGAGAACGCGATGGTACTGGCCAGCAAGCCAAAGGTCTTGCGGGTTTCGACCACCTCCGGGGTGACCATGGCCTTGTCCGTGGTGGCGAGCTGACGCAGATGCGTGTTTTCCACTAGCGCCTGTGCGGCATCCGCCGAGAACGTGCCGTTCGCCAGGATCACCAGCGATCCCTCACGGCGAGCCTTTGCGTTGGCAAAGCTGGATCCCAGGCCGGCGAGCTGCGCTTCGATCTCCCGAACGTGCGGACCCGCGATGGTCGGCGTTGGGTACAGGAGTAGCGTCAGCGTCTCGGCGCCGCGCCGGTCGGCGTACTTGGCCGTGAGCGCCTCTGCGCTCTTGTCCCACCCCAGACCGGCAGCGGGCAGCACGCCCCCTTCAGCCATATAGGTGCGCGCTCCGAGCGCGTAACGCAGGCTGACCGGAGCGAGCCCACGTGCGGGCAGCAGCGCCGGCAATAACGGCTGAAGCGCCTTGCTGCCAACCGGCTTCGGCATCAACTCGGCCAGTGCTTTCAGGGCCGGCAGGTCGGCGGCGGAGGCCGGGAAAGCGACCGCCAGCGCCGCTCCGGTCGTGAACAGCACACCGCCCTCGCCCGCCGCGGCGCGTGTACCCAGATCCTTCAACTCATGCATGCCCGGCTGGCTCACCACCGAAAAGGCAGCCAGGGCGCCGGAGGCATCTTTGAACTCGACCGCTTCCACGTGCAGTGGCTTCGCGTCTCCGCCCGGCCCTGTATAGGTCTGCACAGCGGACCGCTCAGGGTCACACTCTTCCAGTGCCGCCTTGTTCGCGTTCACCAGGGAAAACGTCGGTTCGGGCAGATCCGCCGATGGCGTGCCCGCCGTCTTCCAGACTCCAAAGCTGGCCGGCAGCAAGGGGGGTGAGAGAGAGACTGTCGTCTGCGGAGCACTCCCCGGAGCAGGGGTTTGCGCGAAAGAACACAGCGGCAGCGCGGCAGCCAGCGCGCCCACAGCGAGACCGAAGCGAAGGCTCATACCGGGTGAGACTACACGAAGCGACAAAAGGTCGCAGCGCCCGGATCGCCATCCGTGGCATACCCTAACGCTCGGCCCGTTCGGTTGCGCGGGCTTTGGCTTTGCCGCTGCCCGGCCCGTTGATTGCGCCGGCATAGCGTGCCACCCCCGTGTAGAGGCTCTCCGCAACACGCTCCCGGTAGGCCGGCCGGCTTAGCTCATCGGCATCGTCCGGATTGGTCATAAAGCTGATCTCCGCCAGGATGGACGGCATGTTGGCCCCGATCAGGACCACAAAGGGCGCCTTCTTTACGCCGCGGTCCTTCAATCCCTCGTTGCCCTTCTTCAGCCCCGCGTAGAGCGACGTGTCCACATCGGCCGCCAGCTCGCGGCTCTCATCGATCTTGTCCTTCAGCGCGATCTTCTTCACCAGATCGCTGAGCTGGTTTACCCGCTGCGAGCTCACCGCGTTCTCCCGGCCGGCGACCTGCATCGCCTCCGGATCGCTGGTGAAGTTCAGGTAGTAGACCTCCACGCCGCGTGCGCTGGGATCCTGCGAGCTGTTGGCGTGCACGCTGATGAACAGGTCGGCCTGCGCCTTGTTCGCGATCGCGGTGCGTGTCTCAAGCGGAATAAAGGTGTCGTCCGCGCGCGTGTAGACGATCTCGGCGCCGAGCCGGTCGTGCAGCAGCTTGCCCAGCCGCAACGCCACGTCGAGCACCACATCCTTCTCCTCGATCCCCTCCGGACCCAGCGTGCCCGAATCATGCCCTCCGTGCCCGGCGTCGATC
>CAXTFS010000230.1:2412-5847 GCA_964243395.1 uncultured Acidobacteriaceae bacterium
CGCACGCATCAGGGTGCTTTGGCCCTCGGCCGTGGGCGGCGGCGGGACAACAGGCACAGGGCTCTCCATCTCCGGGGACGACGGCAACTTTTTGCTGCGGTTGTTTGGGTGGCTGGAGCCCCTGTCCACCACGGACTGCGACGTGGGGTGCGTGGTCGCCTCGATCACCCCCGGCCCTTCGCTCACGGCCGCAACCTCGCGGCTGCCCTCCGGCACGGTCGTGGTCACAGAGTTCGGCACTGGCTTGGCGGCGGTTGGTTTTGCCGAAACCACCACCCGGGGACGCGCCACCGGTGCCGCCGCGACGGCGGGTGCATCGCGCTTTGCCGGCAGGCCGAAGCTCGCGCTGCCATCCGTCACCGGCATCGGCGGCAATGACGACCCTTCGCCGGCATTCGCCCTCCCTGTTCCAGGGTCGGGAGCTGCTCGCATGATCGGCGCGGGCGCCTGGTCCGGCGCCTCCGTCGGCAAGGCCGTGCTGGCGGCCGCCGCTCTCGAGGGCCGTGCTGCCTCCGCATGCCCGCTGGGTTCCCCAGCCTGCCGGCCGTGAATGTCAATGATGAGCCGGTACGGGTTGGGCAGCAGAAACGCCGAGTACTCCGCCACTGGCTGCACATCCAGCACGATGCGTGTGGTGTCCGCGCCCGACTGCGCCGCACGGATCGTCTTCAGAAAGCCGTCGTCGGTCACCGCAAAGCTCTTGCCCGCCAGACCCAACGCGAGTCGCGCGCCATGCAGATCGAAGAAGATGCGGTCGGGGTGCTCCACGCGCGCCGCCTGAAACTGCACATCGCCACCCAGGTCAATCGCGACCCGCGTATACGTTGCCGTGGACCAGTGCCGGATCCCCGTCACCACCGCCGGTGCGATGTGCGGATCGTTGCGGTCGCCGCCCGTCAGCTCCACCTTGCCGGCGATCGCTTCCGTATCGCTCGCGGGGGGTGCTGTTGCGTCGTCACGAACCACCTCAGACTTCGGCCCTGCCGCGCCGGCTTTGCGGATCGTCCTGCCCTCTGGTGCCGTCGTCGGCTGCTCGTCGGCCTGCGCCACCACCGCTGGCGCGCTGTGCGGATTTCCTTTGCGCAGCAGCGTCCGCACCTTGGCCGCCTCTGCCGAATCGTTCGCGGCGTCCGGCCCGAGCAGCGTCAGCGCCTTCCCCAGCGCCGGCCCTGCCAACGAGCTCGTCGGGTATGCCTGGGCAAGAAACTCATACTGCCCCGCTGCATTGCGGAGACTGCGGCGATCGTTCAGCTCGCGCCCCTGTTCGGCCAGCAGCTCAGCGACCGCCTCCACGGCGCGCGGTGCGTGCAGGTCCGCCGGGTTGGCGTGGTAGATCGCCCGGTAGCCGTCCATCGCCTGGGCAAACTCTGCCGGCGTATGTTGCCCGGCCAGCTCCGCCTCAAAGGCCGCACGGGCTGCGACAGCCCGGTTCCAGGCTGAGGACGAATCGCGCCCAGGGCCCTGCGTCTCCGCGAGGCCGGCGACGGAAACAACCATCGCGCAGAGCAACGCCACGAGGTGTTTCCATCCTGGCCTGCGCCCCTGCCCTGTCCCAATCACACCTCCCAGACTAAGCTGCGGAGGCGCGGCAAACCGTGTGAATTACGACTCCCGTAACCACCGGGTAACCTTGCTGGTTCCGCAGAGCTTCCCGGGTCCACGCTAACCGAGCAGCTCGCCCACCACGTCCGGCGCCGCCGCAAGCGCCGCATCGAGCGCCGCCACATCACTCCCGCCGGCCTCTGCCAAATCCGGCCGTCCGCCGCCCTTGCCGCCCACCCTGGCCGCGATCTGCCCGACGACCTTGCCTGCCTGCACCCGGCCGGTCAGGTCCTTGGTGACGCCAGCAATGAGCGAGACCTTGCCCTCCGCCGTCGCCGCACCCAGCACCACCACGCCCGAACCCAGCTTGCCCCGCAGTTCGTCGACCAGGTTCCGCATCTGCGACTTGTCCAGCGCGTCCACCCGCCGACTGAGCACCTTGACGCCCTTCACCTCGACCGCCGACGAAGCCGCGTCCGCCGTGGCTGCCGAAGCCGACTTCATGCGCATGCTCTCCAACTCGCGTCGCAGCTTCTTCAGCTCCTCGTCGTTCTGCGCTAGCCTGGCCTGCAGGGTCTCCGCGCTCAACTCACCGCCGACCAGCCCGCTGGCCACGCGCGCCACATCCGCATCCCGACGGAACAGCTGCAACGACCCCGTTCCCGTCACTGCCTCTACGCGCCGCACGCCGCTGGATACGGAGCTCTCGCCCACCAGCTTCAGCAGCCCGATTTCACCCGTGGCAGCCGTGTGCGTTCCACCGCAGAGCTCGGTGGAGAACTCACCAATCTTTACTACCCGCACAAACTCGCCGTACTTCTCGCCAAACAGCGCCGTCGCGCCCAGCTCATGCACCGCTACATCGATCGGCACATCCACCATCGTCTGCACCGGCGTGTTGGCCAGGACCTGCGCGTTTACCAGGCTCTCGACCTCTTCCATCTCCTCCGGCGCCACACCCGCAAAGTGGTTGAAGTCGAAGCGCAGCCGGTGCGCATCGTTCAACGACCCAGCCTGCTTCACATGCCGCCCCAGCACCTCGCGCAGCGCCGCCTGCAGCAGGTGCGTACCGGTGTGATTGCGCGTCGTCGCATGCCGCACACCCGCGTTCACGACCGTGTCCAACGTGTCGCCCACTGTAATCGCATGCAGGGCCACGACCGCATGCGCAAACACGCCCTGCACCGGCTTCTTGCACCCCGTCACCTCGGCCACAGCGGTGATGTGGTCGCTCGCATACAGCCAACCCACATCGCCCACCTGCCCACCCGAATCCGCATAAAAACTCGTCGCATCCAGCACCACCTCACCCGTCTCACCGGGCTTAAGCTCGTTGACGCCGACACCCTCCTTCACCAGGGCCAACACCCGCGCCCCGTCCATGCGCGTCGCGCCATAACCCACAAACTCCGTTTTGCTCAGCTCGCGGTACACGGGTGCGGCCGACTTCTGCGATCCACCCTTCCACGAAGCACGCGCGCGGGCCTGCTCTTCTTGCATCGTGCGATCAAAGCCCTCCTGATCGAAATCGATGCCCGCATCCCGCGCCGCATCCACCATGAAATCCAGCGGCATCCCGTACGTCTCATACATGGAAAAAGCAAAATCTCCACGAAGACACGGCCGCCCCGGAACGGAGCCTATAAGCTGGTCGGCGGCCTCCACAGTCATCCCGATACTGCTTCCGTCACCGACGTTCGCCCTGAACTCGGGCGTGTTCTCCACGATGTGCTGGACGCGAGCCGATTGCAGAGAAAGGTTCAACACGCGGAGTCCACTTTCCAACACACGCGCAAACTGCAACTCCTCCGCAAGCACCACCTTGCTGACCCGCTCCGCCGCATCCTTCAGCTCCGGGTACGCCGCCTGCATCTCGTCGCGCACCGCAAACAC
>CAXTFS010000231.1:0-5805 GCA_964243395.1 uncultured Acidobacteriaceae bacterium
CCCCGCAACCTGTTCCACCATGGCGGCAGAATACTTGTCGCTCGCCAGCGCGGAAAACAGATCGACGGTGAGCTGCCGCAGGCCGACCAGCTCGGTCAGCAGCGTCGGGTCCGGTGCCGACTTCCGGTTGCGGATCGGCTTCTGCAGGTGAGCAAGGACCGCCTCCCGCAGCCACTCCGAGCGAGACTTGCCAGACACTTTCGCGGCATCTTCCACCGCCAGCAGCTCCTGCCAGGGTAGACGCATCGACAGCGTTCTCGCCTCGTGTGACGGTGTAAGGTGCGCCTCTAGCGTGCGCGCGGAAAATGGTGGTGGAACTCGGCTGCCGCTCATCGATCTCCTCGGCTGATTGGAAAATGCTTGTAACAAGTTGTTCGACTTGCCCGAAAAGTGCGTTTACATAGCGTACACAGCAGGCCTAAGTCTTGCAAGAGAGCAGCTCTGAAGCTGGCGTATCCTGTGTACACATCGTACACAACGGTTCCAGGTGGAACCAAAAAGCTGCTCATGTACTTTCTTTTCTTTAAGTTCGCAACCGTAAACATTCGGTTGCTAACGGTCAACCCTTTGGGGATGACGTGTCACCCTTCTTCCGCTGCAAAGCAGCGCGCCTTTGCACTTCGCCTCGCACGCAAGCGATACGAGAGAGAGCTTGCGCAATAGACGCAGAAGCGAAGCTGATTGCGTTCTTACGCATCACGGCGTGCTCACCGAACACAAAGTGGCGACCTAAACTGATGCAAAGTAAACCATGATGAGAGTAGCGGTGACCAGCGATACACACGGCCGACTTAACTGGGTGATGCTGTCATGCGATGTGTTCGTACATGCTGGCGACGTCACCGGCCCTGGATCCATTGAAGAGACCTCCAGGTTCGCAGCGAGGGTACGCGACGAGATGAGTTCACCAAACGGACCTAAGTACGCCATCATCGTTCCCGGCAATGATGACCAATGCTTCAAACTATTCCCGACACCTGCGCGCGAGTTGTTCGGTGCGAACGTCCACGTGATGGTCGATGAGGCCGTCACATTCGATGGCATTCGCTTCTACAGTTCTCTTTGGACGCCGCCCTTCATGCGCTGGCACTTCATGGCGGATGAGAGCCACCTCTTCCCTGTACGCAGGCATGCCCGATACGCTCGACATGCTGATCACACACGGGCCACCCCGCGGCATCCTCAATCCTGGATGGCAGGATGCGCATGTCGGCTCCACTGCTTTGGCGGATGCGGTTATTGCTCGCACGATCACGCATCCCCTGTTTGGACATCTGCACCACGCGGGCGGCAAATCGATCCAGCGCGGCGCGACGACGTTCCACAACGTCGCGGCCTGCAACGAACAATACGAACTCGTGAACCAGCCGAAGGTAATCGAGGTGTAGTCGGGGTCAAGTTTGGGAAGTGTTGCAACATCCGTGCAGCGCACTGCTGACTGCGCAAAATGCTAGTCTCAGATGCGCTTCGAATCGACTTCATCTTTCAACTGCTCGTCGGCCCAGAGGGTCGATTGCTTTGCTGCAATGCCAGCACGGTCGAATTCTGCAACGCGGAGCTTCCACTTGTCGACCAGGTTCGCCGCCTGGCGGTGTCGCCGCTCGGCACGTGCGAGCATCCGCTCCGCGTGCGCTCGCTTGCGCTCCGTTTGCTCCGGCTTTGCTGAGGGATGCATCGCGGTGGGCTCCTCCAAACGTCTCCCTAAAGCCTCGGGTCGATCGGTTCGCTTTCCAGTGCCAGCACTCCGAACACGCACTCGTGTGTGAGACGTAGTGGCTCCTTGCGGACGAAGCGTTCCAGCGCCTCAACGCCGAGCGCGAACTCGCGGCTTGCAAGCGAGCGCTTGGCTCCGACGGCACGCGAGCGCAGGCGCTCAAGGTTCTGGGGGAGCAGGTACTCGGGGCCGTAGATGATGCGAAGATACTCTGCGCCACGACACTTGATGGCCGGCTGGGTGATGCCGCGCCGGCCTTCCGCGATGAAGTCCATAGGCTTGACGACCATGCCTTCCCTGCCCTGTCCTGTCATCTCGGTCCACCACGCGGTTGCGGCTGCGGTGCTTTGCTCATCGCTCAGGTCGACGATCTGGAACGGCGTTGCGAGCAGCAACTCTGTATCAGCGGCGCAGAGCTTCGCGATGGTCTCCATGTGCCACGTGTGCGGCTTGTCGGTGTGGACTGCGCCCTCGCTCGCGAGCAGGTGGAAGGGCGCGAGCTTCAGATCGTCGATGCAGTGCACGGGCCAGCAGTACTGGCGATACGCCCGGGTGTAGTGCTCGACCGCGTCCAGGCGTTTGCCGACCTGCTCCGCCAGACTCTCAAGCCCGGCCACTCTTCCCATTGCCTGCGTCAGGATGTCGCATTCTGCCTGCAGTGCGCGCACACCTGCGTTGCCGACGGGAGCGTACTGCTTCTGCAGCAGCTCCTGTGCCTTGGCAGACCACGGCATCAACTCGCAATCGAGACAGATCCAGTCCGTCTTGAGCTCGTCCCAGAGGCCCGCCGCGTTCGCAGCCGACTGCAGCCGAGAGAGGAACTGGTGCTCAAGAGCGGCATCGGTAAAGAAGCGCCGGCCGGTCCGGGTGTACACCGTTCCGAGCGAAGCCTGCACCACGCCGAAGCGCTTCAGCGATACGCTCTCGTCCTTGCAGAGCACGACCACCGCACGCGAACCCATGTGTTTCTGCTCGCAGATGACGGTCGCGATGCCCTCCTTGCGGTAGAAGGCAAAGGCTTCGTCTGGATGCTCAAGCAGGTTCTGGTGCTGCTGGTCTCGGTGGGCGACATCGTCGGCGGTAGGTAGATCAGCCACTTGGGATCACTCGCGAAGCGGCTCATCACCTCGAGCGCAGCGATGGCGTTCTCCTCGCGAATGGTGATCTTTGGTCGCAGCCTGGTATCGATCAGGCGCTTGCCGACCACGTCTGCAAGGTCGAGGACGTCATCCTGGGCGTGCTGGAGCGTGCGCGGGGCCTCCATCTTTTCAGGAAGGAACGGGCGTGCGGGCTCGTAGTAGGTGCGGTGCGCCTTGACGGCGACGATCTCGCGCTCAGGGTAGCGGAGCGCGGTGAGCTGGCCGCCGAAGACGGCCCCGGTGTCGAGATTGACGGTGTTGTTCAGGAATAGCGGCTCGGGCACGGGTGTGTGGCCGTAGACGACGAGGGCTTTGCCACGATAGTCGGCGGCCCAGTTGTAGCGAACGGGCAAGCCGAAGTCGTCTGTCTCGCCGGTGGTTTCACCGAAGAGTGCGAACTCGCGCACCGCACCGGAGCCTCGGCCGTGCATGGACTCCTTCAGGCCGGCATGCGCGACGACCAGCTTGCCATCGTCGAAGACGAGGTGACTGACGAGCGCGTCCAGGAACTTCGCAACTTCCGCCCGGAATGCGTCGGGCTCGTGGCTGAGCTGCTCCAGCGTCTCGGCCAGGCCGTGCGTCCGCTTCACGTCCTTGCCACGCAACGCGCGGACCAGCTTGATGTCGTGATTGCCGGGGACGCAGAATGCCTGGCCGGACGCGATCATGCTCATGACAAGTTTTAGGACCTGTACCGTGCCGGGACCGCGATCCACCAGATCGCCCGCAAATACCAGCTTGCGCCCTTGCGGGGACGAGACCTCATGCCCCTCTACCGTGTAGCCGAGCTTCGCCATGAGCTCGATCAGCTCGTCGTAGCAGCCGTGCACGTCACCGATGATGTCGAACGGGCCATGCTCCGCCTTGCGGTTGTTCCAGAGAGGCTGCCGCTCGATCGTGGCGGCGTCCACCTCCTCGGGTGTGGAAAGCTTGAAGACGTGGCGGATGCCTTCGCGCTCCAGGCCGCGCAGCGAACGCCGGAGTTGCTGCGACTGGTTGCGGATGACGTGCGGTCCAAACTGCCGGTCGGGGCGCGCAACGTTGCGGTCCTGGCAGAGCCTGTCCGAAAGATCGAAGACAATGGCTTCGGCAAAGAGGTGGAACTCCTTTGCGAGCGCGATGAGCGTCTTGCGGGCTTCGGGCTGTACGTTGGTCGCATCCACCACGGTCAGATGGCCACGTGCGAGACGTTTGCGCACGATCGTGTGCAGCAGGTCGAAGGCGTCGCCAGTGGCTGACTGGTCGTTCTCGTTGTCCGAGACGAGCGCCCGGCAGAAGTCCGAAGAAACGATTTCGGTTGGCAGGAAGTGCTTGCGCGCGAACGTCGACTTGCCAGCGCCGGAGGGACCGACCAGGAGGATAAGCGAAAGTTCAGGAATGCCGATCTTCATGCTGCACCTCCTTCCAAAGCAAAGACGGCCATCTGGGTTGGGGCTCCAAGAGTTGGATCTTCAGGGCCAACGGGTTCGAAACGGACTGTGTACCCGAATCGCACGGCGACGGTGCCGGCCCACTCTTCGAACTCGGCACGCTTCCATTCAAAGCGGTGATCGCCGTGGCGGAACTCTCCGGCCGGCAGTGTGGCGAAGACAGCGTTGTACTCGGCGTTGGGCGTGGTCAGGACGACGTGCCGAGGGCGCGCAAACTCGAAGACGTTACGCTCAAAGGTGGCCAGCCGCGCTGCGTCGAGATGCTCGATCACCTCCACCACGGCTGCGGCATCGAAGCCTGCAATGCGCTGGTCGCGGTAGGTAAGCGAGCCCTGGATGAGCTCGATGCGGCTGCGCTGGCGTTCCGGCATCTCGTCCAGGCGCAGCTTCTCCTTGGCGAATTCGAGCGAACGCCAGGAAACATCCATCCCCAGAATGCTCTCAAACTGCTTGTCCGCGAGTAGAAGACGCAGCAACTTGCCCTCTCCGCAGCCAAGGTCTACAACCCGCTTGGCTCCTGTGTTCCGAATAACGTCGAAGACTGTTTGAAGGCGCTGCTGGTGTAATGACGGGGCCCGCTCCTGGTCTTGTCTCTCGGGAGCTGTCTGCTCCGCCTCGCTTTCGGGAGACTCGTCGGCCAAAAGACGGCTAAGGGCTTCGCGAGCAAGGTTGTGCTGCCGCTTCAAATAACGCGAAACGATCAGGTCCTTCTCGGGATGAGCGCCCAGCCAGCCTTCGCCGCGCTTCAGGAGCTTTTCAATTTCGTCGTTCGCCACCCAGTAGTGCTTCTCGTTGTCGAGCACCGGGATGAGTACGTACAGTGGGTCAGCAGGTCCTGCAGCCGCGCCGTGCCGGTCACCTTCAAAGAAACATAAGGCGACGGCCCCCAGTCCGGAAACTGGTCGTCGAGCTGAGAGCCTTGCATCTCGACCGAGTAGCCAAGCGGCTCGAACAGATGACGCACCAGATCCTCGCCACCTCCCGCCGCAATGACCGGCAGGTGCGCAACCAGCGGCATCGCGGTCTCTGCAAGCTCTGGCCGCTCCTTGCTCCGACCGCTCATGGCCGTCGTAAATAGGCGCCCCATGGCGACACTCAGGAAAGAGTTCGCGGCATAAGGCCGGTCGTTTACATACTGCTCGAGCTGCCCACCTTCTCCGGCCGGCCCTCGCCCACGCACCAGAGCTACCGGATCGATCTCGACCAGGAGAGCAGCAGTGCAAAGCTCCGGGCTGGCGTCCGGGTAGAAGACATATGCCTTGCCAAAGGACAGGTCTTCCGTCTGAACCCGGGCAGGATTCTTGTGGAGCAGGTAGCCGAGGTCGGTCGCGGGTTGGTAGGTGGTGGAAATCGTAAGAAGCATCGCCTTCAGTGTAGAGGACTTAAGGACGCTCGCCTTTTTAGCCTTTTGCGTAACTCGCCCGCCGCCAGCGCTGTGCCGGTTACTCTGAAAGCATTTCCATCCAGAGCCGAAGCGTGAGGTCTTCGCGGTCGGGCCGTCCGAGTTGCCACCGCAATTCGG
>CAXTFS010000232.1:0-5750 GCA_964243395.1 uncultured Acidobacteriaceae bacterium
CAATCTGCCCGCATACCCGCCGCAGTCCTATCCGCCAGCGAACTACCCTCCATCGGCACCGCCCCAGCTCTAGCCCGCGTCACCGGCGACGGCCGCTTTGTTAGCATCGGGTTCGTACCCCATGACACAAGAGACCGTTGCCGTACCCGCCGCTCGTCCGACCCGCGTTCGCATCGCCCCTTCGCCCACCGGCGACCCGCACGTGGGCACGGCCTATATCGGGCTGCTGAACTTCCTGTTTGCTGCCCAGCGCGGCGGCCAGTTTGTGCTGCGGATTGAGGACACGGACCGCACACGCTTCGTGCCCACCTCCGAAGCGATGATCTTCGATGCCCTGCGCTGGATCGGGCTCACCTGGAATGAGGGTCCCGATGTGGGTGGTCCGTATGGGCCGTACCGCCAGTCAGAACGCACCGACATTTACCGCGAATACTGCGACAAACTGCTCGCCAGCGGGCACGCCTACCGCGCCTTTGAGACGCCCGAGGAACTGGAGGCCGAGCGCAAGGCGCAACTCGCCGCCAAGCAGCCGCCGCGCTACAACGGCCGCTCCCGCCACATGAGAGCCCAGGAAATCGACGCCAGCGTCGCCGATGGTAAGCCGTTCACAGTACGTCTGAAGGTGCCCACCGAGGGCGCAACTACCTTCCGCGACGAACTGCGCGGCGATGTCACCTTCGATCACACCAACGTCGACGACCAGGTGCTGCTGAAGTCCGACGGCTACCCCACATACCACCTGGCCAACGTCGTCGACGATCACCTGATGCACATCACGGACGTGATCCGCGCCGAGGAGTGGATCAGCTCTACACCCAAGCACGTGTTGCTGTACCAGGCCTTCGGCTGGCAATTGCCGAAGTTCTGGCACATGCCGCTGCTGCGCAACGCGGATAAGAGCAAGATCTCCAAGCGCAAGAATCCCGTATCGCTGACCTACTACCGCGACGCCGGCTTTCTGCCACAGGCAATGCTGAACTTTCTTGGGCTGATGGGCGGCGGCATGGCCCAGCCCACCGAGCAGGAGATCGTCAACAAGAGCCTCGACATGAAGCTGAGTGACATGTTCTCGCTCGACGACATGCTGGCCCGCTTTGATTTCAGCCGCATTTCGCTCGGCGGCCCCGTGTTCGACCTCGCCAAGCTGCGTTGGCTGAATGGTGAGTACATCCGCAAGCAGTCGCCTGACGAGTTCTTCGCTGCACTGCGCGCCACCGTTTTCTCCGACACTTATCTCAAATCCATTGCACCCCTGGTACAGACACGGATCGAGACGCTCGGCGGCTTCGGCGACATGGCCGATTTCTTTTTCCGCGATAACGTCCATCCACCTGAGAGCGTATGGCTGCCCAAGAAGCGCACCTCCGAAGAAACGCTCGCCTTCGGCGCCGATCTGCTGCTGACGCTGGAAGGAGCGGCCTGGGAGACACCCGCGATCGAAGCCGCGATGAAGGCACTCGGTGAAGCGAAGGGCTGGAGCGTGAAGGAGAACTTCATGCTGCTGCGTGCGATTCTTACCGGTAGCACACAGTCGCCGCCGCTGCTCGAAAGCCTGGTCGTGTTCGGTAAGGCGCGTTCGCTCGATCGCGTTCGCCGCTTCCTCGAAACTGGGAAGCGGGCGCTGACCACGCCGGCGGCAAAGAAGACCTGAAGATTCCTAACGCGCTGTGATGTTCAGCTGAACCGGCAGCGATCGCGGCGGAAAGCACGAGTGCTGATCGCACGCCTGGTACCGCAGCGTGCCCGTCAGAGACGATCCACCCTTGGGAGCGATCACGCGCAAACGCACGCGAAACTCACCCTGGTAGGTGCTCAGCGTCTCGCCTGTGCCCACGTCCAGGTGCAGCGGCACACCATCCGGATACTCTTCCGCAACCAGCTTCGGCCCGGAAGGTGCAAACTGCAGTTTGGTTGGGACCAGCAGCTCATCATGGGGCTCATGCGAGTTGATGTGCAGGCCCGGATCCACCTGAAACCGCAGCTCGATCCAGTCGGGTTTGTCGGCGGTCACGCTGAAGCTGTCCAACCCCAGATGCACTCGCTGCGCGTGAGCCGCGGGCAGGCTCGTGCCATCGTTCAGCCGGATCTCCTGCGCCCTTGCGGCAGGAGCGGTGCCGCACAGCAGCACGCTCCAGGCAATGACGTAAAAACGGCTCCCTTGCAGGCGGCGCATCATTGCCCCGCAGCGATGGTCTGTTGAATTCTGGCTTCCATCTCGTCCTTGCTGGGTGCGCCTGCGGTGATGGTCAGCACTTTGCCGCCGCGGTCGACAAAGAACGTTTCGGGTACGTAGTCCAGCCCGCCGTAGGCCTTCATCGTCTTTTCATCGGGCAGCAGAACCGGGTAACTCACACCAATCTTCTTTGCCGCGGAGCGCACCTCGGTAGCCACCTCGTCCTTTGAGTCACCCTCGTCGGTGGCCAGTCCCAGAACCACCAGCCCCTGCGGCTTGTACTTCGCCGAAAACTCCTGCAGCCACGGCATCTCCAGCTTGCACGGCCCACACCAGGTCGCCCAGAAGTTCACCACCACGGGATGACCTTTGAAGTCACTCAACGCCACCTGCTTGCCTGTTGTATCGGTGAGCCTAAAGGCGGGCGCGGCTCCGCCACGCAGGTTGGCGCCTTCGGCATCGGGCGCCCCGGCATCCCCGGCGGCGGCCGTTGCGGGCAGGAGCTGCACGTGATTGGCTTCCATGGCGGCGCGGCGTGTGCGCAGGTTCCGCACCCCGGCCCAGACGATCGCCACCAGCACCAGCAACAGGACAGCCAACACGGACAATCTGCGACCCACGGTCTTCTCCCTCGGGCACACGCCTCGCGCGCGCCCCACCCCTTCAAGTCTACCGCCCGCACGGGCGCGCTCTGCTAGCATCCGCATGGGGATGAACCGCAGGCCAACTACGTCCGTCGCGCCGCCAGCCGACCTTGTGCGGGTCGAGGCCGCGGCCCTGGAGGCACTCGCAAGGCGCCTCGAAGCGCAAGACGCTCAGGTCTTCGAGCAGGTCCTCGCCTCCCTCGCCGACACCGTCGGCAACGGGCGCCGTATCGTTCTCTGCGGCATCGGCAAAAGCGGCCTTATCGCGCGCAAGATTGCCGCGACCCTGACGTCGCTCGGTGCCCCCGCCCACTTCCTGCACCCAGCCGAGGCGGTGCATGGTGATCTTGGCCTGCTGGGCCCAGGGGACGCGGTGATTGCGCTGACCTACTCCGGTGAAACCGAAGAGCTGGTGCGACTTCTGCCCGCGCTGCAGCGCCTCGGCGTCACGCTGATCAGCCTTTGCGGATGCCCGGATTCCACCGTGGCGCGTGGAAGCGCGCATGTGCTCGACGTGGCTGTGGAGCGCGAGGCCTGTGCGCACCAGCTTGCGCCTACGGCCTCCACCACGGTCATGCTGGCGCTTGGCGACGCCCTTGCCGTGCACCTCAGCCAGCGTCTCGGCTTTACGCCGCAGGACTTTGCCGAGCTGCACGGGGGCGGCCATCTGGGTCGGCGGCTGATGCCCGTAGGAGAGCTGATGCACGCCGGTGATGCTTTGCCCATCGTCGCGCCCGACGCGGCCATGCCCGTCATCATCCACGAGATGAGCGCCAAGCGACTGGGTATGACAACCGTCCAGCATGACGGCCTGCTCCTGGGCGTGCTGTCCGACGGCGATCTGCGCCGCCTGCTTGAGCGCACCGGCCCTGACGCGTTCCGCAAGACAGCCTCTGCCGTGATGAACACGCAACCGCACACGATCAAACCCGAGGTCTTCGCCGGCGACGCACTCGACATCATGGAGGTGCACAAGATCACATCGCTTGTGGTTACGAAAGACGGCTCCGCCGCGGCAACCGTGCTGGGCGTGGTGCATATGCACGATCTGCTGCAATCGCTCTCCCCACCGCACAGACGCAGTTAGCCCGTATACAAGCCGGCTTCGTTACAATCAGACCCTGACATGCATCGTTGGTCTCAGCTCTTCATCCCTACCCTGCGCGAGGCACCCTCAGACGCCGAGGTGGCCAGCCATAAGCTCCTGCTGCGGGCCGGCTACGTGCGCCAGCTCGGCGCGGGCATCTACAGCTTTCTGCCACTCGGTCAGCGCGCGCTCAACAAGATCGTCCGCATCGTGCGTGAAGAGATGGACCGCATCGGGCAGGAGTTCTATCTGCCCGCGCTGAACCCGCGCGAGATCTGGGAGGAGTCCGGCCGCTGGACCGGCATGGGCGACAACATGTTTCGCCTCAAGGATCGCAAAGGAGCCGAGCTCGCACTGGCGATGACGCACGAGGAGGTCATGACCTCCATTGCGCGCAACGAGCTGCGCAGCTACAAGCAGCTGCCGCAGATCTGGTATCAGATTCAGACCAAGTTCCGCGACGAACCACGGCCGAAATCGGGTTTATTGCGGGTGCGGCAGTTCCTCATGAAGGACGCCTACTCCTTCGACCTCGACGAGGCCGGCCTGGACGAAAGCTATCGCAAGCACGATGAGACCTATCGCCGCATCTTTACGCGTTGCGGTCTGGAATTCGTTGCTGTCGATGCCGACTCGGGCTCCATGGGTGGATCGCAGTCGCAGGAGTTCATGGTCTACACCGAAGCCGGTGAAGACCTCATTGCCAGCTCCGCCTCGGGGTATGCGGCCAATCTCGAAAAGGCCACCAGCCAGATCCCGCCAGCAGCCGATCTCGAGTCGACTGGCGATGGCCTGCCGGAGTTGATTCACACGCCGGGCCAAGGCGCGATTGCCGACATTTGCGCATTCCTGGGCATGCAGCCCTCGCAGGACATCAAGTGCGTCGCGTTCATGGGTGAGCACGTCAACGCAAGCGGTGAATCCAGCTGGAGACCGGTCGCGGCGTTCTTGCGCGGCGATCATCAGGTGAATGAAACCAAGCTCAACGCGCTTGCCGGAACCACAGATTTGCGGCCGATGACCGCCGAAGAGCTGGACGTGTACATCGGCGGTCCGGCTGGTTTCCTTGGTCCCGTGGGCATCCCGGAGGTCATGACCGGCGGCTCACTGAATGGCCTGAAGAGTGGCAAAGCGTTGGACAAGCTCAAAGGTGTGCGGCGCGACAACAGCAGCGAGGGCCTCAAGACAATCGTCGTGATGGACACGGGGCTCGAAGGCCGCAAGAACCTTGTCGCCGGCGGGAACAAGCTCGATTACCACTTCCGCAATGTGACGCCTGGACGCGACTTCACGCCGACGCTCACTGCAGACATCCGCAACATCAATGAAGGCGAACTCGATCCCATCGGTAGCCAGCCGCTGCGCCTGGGCAAAGCCGTAGAGATCGGCCACATCTTCAAGCTAGGCTACAAATACTCCGAGGCGATGGGTGCCCGCGTGCTCGATCGAGATGGTAAGGAGATCACGCCCATCATGGGCAGCTACGGCATCGGCGTGGAGCGCATTCTTACCGCCGCCATCGAATCAAGCGCAGCCGCCTTCGCCAGGCTCACGCCGCAGAACAGCGGTGGCAAGCAGCCCATGGCGGAGCAATACACCTTGTCGCCTGCCATCGCGCCGTACGAGGTCGTGGTCACGATCACCAACGTGCGTGAGGCCGAGCTGATGACGGCTGGCAATCGCCTCGGGCAGGAACTCAGCGCGGCAGGCCTCGATGTGCTGCTCGATGATCGCGATGAGCGCGCCGGGGTGAAGTTCAAGGATGCAGAGCTGATCGGTGTTCCCTTCCGCGTCAACATCGGCAAGAAGCTCGCCGAGGGCGCGGTCGAAGTCGTCGATCGTCTTC
>CAXTFS010000233.1:0-5733 GCA_964243395.1 uncultured Acidobacteriaceae bacterium
GGCCGGGGAACGATGCCCTCCCTTAGCGGCCGGGGGAGCTGGATGGCCTTGCCGTTCTGGAAGGGCTCCGTGGGGGTGCGGGGGTACATGGTGAGGTCGATGTTTTCCGTGGCGGGCTGCGGGCCGTAGTAGCTTGGCACGTCCCTGGGGTTCTCGCCCTCGGCCGTGGCTGCGGACTTGCGCTTCTGGGCGCCAAGGGTACCGGGGGCCAACGATACGGTCAGGAGCGCAGCGCTGATGGCGATCGAGCTCCAGCGGAAGGCGTGCGTGGCACGGGACACACGGGGGGCAAGGGGCATGCGGAAAGCTCCTGAAAGAGGTGTGAAGCCAGTATGACAGGGCTTTCCGGGCGCCGCGCATTGCGGCTCGTTTCGTCCCCGGTCAGTCCCTGGTTGCCGGGGCCCGCAGTATGGGCCAGATCACGAAGACGACGGCCGCGTTGATTGCCTCGAAAAGCGGGCCGTAGAGAAGGCGTACGTGCGGAACAGCGGCTGAAGGGAAGTGGACCAGGTGGAGGACCTCGAAGACGAGGACAAGCCTGCGGCTCCGGCCAGTATCGCGCTTGCCAGCCGGCTCTTCATCTCGCCATGCTCTCAAGCTCCGGTGCAAGGCGAGCGTCTGGGTTGCCGCCGCGTTTCATTCAACCACCCACCCGAACGCCCTTCGGCGCGTTCCCCCGTAACCGTGTGAACCCGGTGGAGGAAACCCTCGTCTCAAAGGGCAGGAACGATGAGAGCGGATTGGCCTCTTCTTGTATGCCTCCGGAAGAGGCCGTTTTTCGATCCGCGTTCCGTAGTCCGTCGCACAAACGCAACCGATTGGGGAGATGATAGCGGCATGGGTATGCGTCCCCTCCTAGGTGGGCTTTGCCGGAGTTCGGAGCCGCTGCGCCGGACCGCGGCTGCCGTGGTGCTTCTCCTCGTCACCCTTGGGCTGAGCGGATGTGCGGGCTTCTTCGTCAGCTCGACGACGACAACAACGCTGACCAGCTCGGCCACGAACGCGACCTATGCGACCTCCATCACGTTGACGGCCAAGGTGGTGTCCTCGTCCTCGACGGGCACCGTGACGTTTTACGACGGAACCACCAGCCTGGGCACAGGTACGCTGAGCGCCGGCGTGGCCACCTTCACCACGGCCACCCTCGCCGTGGGCACCCACAGCCTGACTGCGGATTACGGCGGCGACACGACGTTTTATGCGAGTACGTCCGCGGCCGTGAGCGTGGTGATCAGCGCGGCGCTGACAGCGACCACAACGTCGTTGTCTGCCTCCACTACGAGCACCGCGTCCGGCATGTCGGTCGTGCTGACGGCAACGCTTTCTACCACGGCGGCGACGGGCACCGTGACGTTCTACAACGGCGCCTCGAGCCTCGGCACGGGAACCCTGAGTGCCGGCATTGCGACGCTCACGTTGACCACCCTGCCCGTTGGCGCGAATACGATCACGGCCACCTACGTCGGGGACAGCACCTATGCGACGAGTACGTCAGGCAGCATCACGGTGACCATCACCGCGGCGGCCCTGTCGTTCGACGATGAGCGAAGGAGGCCGTTGCAATCTTTCCGTGAGGCCGCAGCCGTCTGCATCTGATAGCACTGAGGGCACGGCATGAGATTGCAGGGCAAGGTAGCAGTTGTCACCGGAGCGGGCACGGGGATCGGCCAGGGGATTGCGCTCGCGTTCGCACGCGAGGGAGCGAGCGTCGTTGTGGACTACGTTGGCCCGGAGTCGATGTCGCAGGGCACCATCGACCAGATTACAAAGATGGGCGGCAAGGCGATCGCCATTAACGGGGATGTCGCGAACCAGGACGACGTGAACCGGCTGATCCAGGGCACCATCGCCGCCTACGGCAAGCTGGACATCTTTGTGAACAACGCCGGGATCGAGAAGAAGTTTGCCTTTACGGAATACCCGCTCGCGGAGTGGGACAAGATCATGGCTGTTAACCTGACCGGCCCGTTTCTCTGCGCGCAGGCTGCAGCGAAGCAGATGATCGCGCAGGGCAATGGCGGCCGCATTATTAACATTTCGTCCGTCCACGAGGACCTGCCCATGCTGACCAACGCGCCCTACTGCGCGAGCAAGGGCGGGCTGCGCATGCTGATGCGCACCATCGCCGTGGAGCTGGCACCGCACAAGATCACGGTCAACAATATCGGCCCCGGCGCGATCTTCACGCCCATCGACGCGGACGTGCAGGCCGACCCAAAACTGAATGAGGCGATCCTGGCCGAGATCCCGCTGGGACGCTGGGGCCAGCCGGACGAGGTCGGGCAGATGGCCGTCTATCTGGCGTCGGACGATGCGTCGTACGTCACAGGAAGCACGCACTTCATCGATGGCGGCATGCTGCGCAACGCAGGCAGTCTCTAGCCTGCGCTAACGAATGGAAGCTGCGGACACCTACCGCCAACGCCCTTCGACCCAGACGTAGCCCCGCAGGCCGTTGCCCCAATCTCCGAAACGAAACCCGGGAAGGAGGGACCGACAGGTCCTTCGCATGGCTTAAACCGTGGTGCCTTTACGCAGGGTGCGACGGACCCACTGGAAGCCCAGGAAACTGAGAGCCAGCACGCCCACGACAGCACCTACCGGGAGGCCGACGCGCTTGTAGGCGATCGCGAAGTCCACGGGGTGGTGGGTGATGGCGAGATCGAACATGAGGGTAACGATTGCGAGGAAGGTGGCCAGGAAGAAGGCGGTCATGCCGGTGGCGACGCCCATCAGCAGGGACTGGAACCAGCCCAGGTCGCCCAGCGGGAGACCAAAGAGGGTGCCTTCGCGCCGCGCTTGTTCGACATGATGTACGGAGGCCATCTCCAGTAGAATAGCCTGATGGCTGAAGGCGGGGGAACTGGGACGGGGATCGGTGTTGATCTCGTACGCGCCTCGCAGGTGGCGCGCGAGGTCGAGGTGCGCCGGTCGCCGAATGGTGTGCGGTTTGCGACGTATGGCGAAACGGGGGTCCCGGCGCCGGATCTGGATCGCATGCTGGAGGCTGTGCCCGCCGCGATTGCAGGGGCTCTGAAGGCCAATACCTACTACTTTGTGCCGTTGGCGTTGCGTGAGCCAGAGGGCAGCGATGGGTCGGAGCTGGCCCCGCGTCGTCGTGGCTCCGAAAATTCCGAAGGTGCGATGGTGGCCCCGGCGTACTCCGAGGATCTGGGCGACGCGGCGATCTGCCACCGCAATGTGGAGCTGGATCAGGAGCTCGGCAGCGGACAGCGGGGCGTGTTCATCTCCACGCGGCTGATGGGCGACCGTTTTGCATTGAGTTTTGAGTTTTTCATCAACGTCGCGCACGCTTTTGCCGACGAGGCCGGGGTTCCAGAGCCGTTTGCGGAGCTCGCGTGGACGCAGGCACTCGCCAATGCACGCGGCGAAACGAGCCTGGACGCCTTTGAAGCGCGGAACCTCGCCCTGGGCCGTCCAGCCAACTGGGAACCCGCACCCACGCACCCGCCGGCGATGACGCGGCGTGGGCGTGCGTTCAGCTCGGGCGCACAACTGGCGAACCGCGCCTACACCACGGACAGCGATGCCAATCGTGACCTCGGCATCGATTCGGGCGGCGACCGCCAGACAACGCTTGCCGTGGTCCCGGCGACAGCGTCGTTGAGCGCAGCCGCGGAGAGCCCTGCAGCAGGCGATCCGAAGGAACGCGAGGTCTTCCTGGAGACCGCGTTCTCCGATGCACTGGCGATCTATCTGCTGTCGCTGGCGCTCGATCTGGATTACAGCGAGCTGCGGGAGCGTGATTATCCGCTGCTGGCACCCGGACCGCTGGCCGATCGGCTGCGCCTCATGGCTGAGCTCTACCCGCCCAACCCGGGCTATGACTTTGCCGTGCGGTACCGCCGACGGGCCTAAGCTGCCCTTCTTGCCACTTTGGCTAAGGTGACCGTGACTCCTGTGACGGGTCGTCCTTCTGTCAGGGCGTGGCAACCCATTTCTGCAGATCGGCCACGGTGCGGATCTGCCCAGTCATCACGCCGTCCAGCAGGGCGCGCGTGCGCAGCGTAGGGTACGCCGCATCGATCTGCACGCCGGTGGTCTGGCCGGGCAGCTTGACGAGGTACGCGGGTCGCGGGTCGAACTCGCCGCCGTGGCTGGCCTGCTGGTCCTCGGCCGTCCAGCTGCGCTGGCCCTCCCAGAGAAGCCTGGTGCGCCAGCCGTGGTCGCCCATCACGAGAACGGCGGAGGAATCCCACTCCCCGCGCGCGGCGAGCTCGGCATGAAGATGGCCGAGGATCCGGTCGGCCAGCGCCAGGTTGTCGACATAGGACAGATGCCCTCGGTTGGTCAGAACGCCGAGGCGGCGGTCGTACACGCCGGCTGGGTGCGGGACCGGCAGATGAATCATCAGGAAGTCAGCCGTAGGATCGGCGAGCAGACGGTCGGTCTCGGCAAGCAGCCCACGCACATCCTCAATGTGCCGCGCGAGGTAGCGGCGATCGCCCTCCTCGTTGTTCTGCGCGGCATGAAGACCCAGGCTGCGGAAGATGCGACGGGCCGGACCAGCCACGTTGGCTGCGAAGGTATCGGCGGTGTCGAAGTCGGGCGTGGCGGAGTCGACGCGCGTGCTCCAGAAGCAGGAGTCGAGCACAGAGGACAGCAGCCGGCAGTAGGGGTTGTGCCATCCCGCCAGCGCGGTGCTGTAGCCGAGGTGAAGAGCATCGCTGAAGACGGTATCGGCCGGAGAAAATGGCGTCCATGGCGTCCCTGCGGTATTTCGGTAGAGCAGGTCGCCGCGAACCGTGAAGGCAACGCTGTTCGCGGGTTTGCCGAGGATCAGCGCCGGAATGACCTGCTCAGTGAAGGCACCTGGCGCCGCGGCCTGCGTAAACACCGCCGACTGTGCGGCCAGGCCGTCAAAGGCCGGAAGGGCGAGGCCAGGGAAGCGCCGGCCCAGGGCTTCGTCGTAGCCAAGCTCGTCCAGAATCAGCCAGACCACGCGCGGCCGGCCGGCGATGGCGCGCCCGTCCAGAGCCTTGCGCAGCGGTGATGTCGCCTCGTGGAGCGGCCGCGGATTGTTCATGCCGTGCGTCGCCACAGCGTAGTACACCAGCTGTCCGATCGTGACCAGCCACCCCAGCGAGAAAAGGGCGGTGCCGGTCTGCAGAACATCCAGGATGCGGGGGAGGTGTGGACCAATCAGGGACCGCCATAGCAGAACTGCCAGGATCAGGGCTCCCGCACAGCAATACAGCACGTTTTTGTTGAGGCCCGGAGGCACATACCAGTTCATCAGGGCGGCGTAATCTCGGATCAGAACCAGGGGCAGGCTGAGGAGGAATATCGCCCAGACCGCCACCTCCAGGGCACGGAACCGGCGGGCCAGGGCGAAGACGCCCACGAAGACCAGCCACGCGAACACGAGATTCAGCAGCAGCGCCCAGGTGAGCTTCGAGGCCGATCCGCTGAGATGGTAGAAGAATCTGTGCTGCAGGGAGATGAATGGCGCAAAAACGGGCACCAGATACACCATGGTCGGCGTTACAGCGAGCAGCCAGGAAAGCTGGGGGGAGCTCTTCTGAGGGGCCAACCAGTTTCCTCCCGCCACGCCGTCGGCTCCGCCGAGCTCCGAAGACCTCTGAAGACTTCAGAAGAGGCGCAGCAACCCTACAAGAGGTCGAACTGGCTCGACCGGAGCCGGCTAGTGACCAAACCATGTACGGAGCGACACTGCTATGTAGACGACGATGCCTGATACGCGGCTTACGC
>CAXTFS010000234.1:0-5713 GCA_964243395.1 uncultured Acidobacteriaceae bacterium
GTTCCGGAGCCCACTCCTCGGGCGTGCCTTACGCATGCAGGGTCACGACGTCCGTCTGATTGCAGCGCAGTTTGTAAAGCCCTTTGTGAAGTCGAACAAGAACGACTTCGTTGATGCTGAAGCTATAGCTGAGGCTGTCGAGCGCAAGAACATGACGCAGAAGGGCGCGAACAAGATCCTCTTGTTGCCATCTGCGAAAGGGCAGCTTCACGCCTTCCTAAGGACATACTGGCCTGCTCGTTCAGTCGAAAGGCTGCTGCGCCCCGACGAACGCACCCAAACCCGAGATGACTCATCCCGTTGTCGACCATCTGCGGCCGGCGCTGCGGGCCGATACCGAAGGTGGTAATTGGGAGCGCATCGGTGTGAGCCTTTTGACGCTCTTGCGCGGTATGCGCAGCGGGTTGTCGTGGATCATTACGCGCGGCAAACAAGAACTTCTGTGGAGTACACCGTCTTTAGACAAGGATGATCGTAATCTCCTTGCTTTCGGTTTTCGTTCATCCGATACTTGCGCCATGTTACAAAAGACTCTCCTCAGCCTGCAGAGCTCGCGGACGCATGCCTTCCTGCTGGGTTTCGCACTGCTTCTGACGGTCGTCTATGCAACGCAAATCAAAGCTCCTTTTCACTTCGTCGATGAGCGCGACTACTATGCCATCGCGCTTCATCTGCGGCACGACCACAGCTACGAGGAGAAGGCGAATACGGCCACCGCCTATCGCGCTCCCGGCTTTCCATGGGAGATCGCTGCCCTGCAGTCATTTCATGAAGGGCAGCGATTTGCAAAGATTGCGAATCTGGCATGGTGGCTCCTTAGTATTGTGCTGGCTGCTTCGCTTGCGCGTAAGCTCTTTGGGCAACTGGCGGCCAATCTCACATTGCTACTTACGTTTGTCTACGCCGGGGAGCTCTTCACCGCCGGCACCCTTTATCCGCAGGGCATGGCCTCGGCTCTTTTTCTGCTGAGCCTTTGGCTTCACTTCGTCTGGACCCGTCGACTCACCATGGCTGAAGCCTTCTCACAGGCGATTGTCTGGTCAGCGCTGATCCTGACGGTTCCCACGTTCCTCGTCAATCTTGTAATCCTTCTGGGATGGTATTTACTACGGGACCGTCGCATAGCACAGGTCGCGGTCGTCGTTGTCCTGGTTGGAGGGTCTTGTCTGGCGTGGTCATTCCGCAACCAAAGCGTGCTGCACCAATTCGTCTTTATCGCGGATAATTCGGGAACCAATTTATACCTCGGTAACTCGCCCCTTAGCGGTCCGAATACTGGGGTGCAGGTACCGCTAAACCAACTCTCCCCTGCAGCCGCCGCTCAGCCTTCGGAGTTGGCAAGGGAGAGTGCCTACAAGCAGGCAAGCAAGCTCTGGATGCGGGAACATCCAAAGCACGCCGCCATTCTGTATCTGCAGAAATTTCTTAACTGGTTTAATTGCCGCAGCAATCTTGCCACAAAGTCGGAAAATTCCGTTCTGAAGGATCTTGCCGTTGCGATTCCGTACTACGCCATTCTGCTGCTGGCGTGTGTGGCATTCTTTGTATTGCGTCCCATGCGCCCGGTTGTGAACCTGTTTTGGGGTCAGTATCTTCTTGCAGCCGCGTTCTACGCAGTCTTCTTTACGCGCGTTCGTTTCCGGTTGCCGTATGACTATCTGCTCATTGTGCTTGCAGCTGGAGCCTTGGCAGTGTACGCAGAGGCACGGCCGAAGCAACAGGCTCCGGCGATGCAATTTCTGCCGATTGCAGCGCGGGACAGCTAGGTCCGACCCTGGCACACGCTGTCCTGGTGAGCACAGACCGCGGGCATGAGAGCGGCAATCCGTTTCGTCCCGCGATGAGGAACGAAATGGATCGCGCCTCACAAAAACACGTTTACAGCGAACGTCGCCGCCCAAGCAGGGGGTAGAGCAGCACAAGGATGAACTCAGTGGCACCGCCGCCGTAGTAGCCCCAACCTAGAAGCGTCCGCCGCAAAATAGCAGAATAGAATGATTGGTGAGGATGATCATCGGCGGAATCTAGCGCACGGGCTGCAGCCGTGGTATCAACCTCCTACACTTGGCTGACAAAGGCCTATCAAACAGACAAACGAAGCGAAACAAACCGGGCGACTGCGATGCCGGGAGTTCGTTTTGGGCCGGGTTCGATCTGGCTTGGCTGGCTTACCCCGCGCACCGTGTGTCTCTGCCCTTGGCGGGCGCTTGATGAGCAAATCGATCTGCCCGGTGTGATGCGAGATTTGCTCGCAGACACGGAACCAGAGGCAGTAATTGTTCACGTGGCACCACCCCACCGGGCCCTTGAGCGGCTTGAGGAGCCAGGCATCATCCCGCTTGGCGAACTCCGTGAGGCTCTTTTCGCGGGCATCACACAGGACGTTCTGGTAGAAGACAATACCGTGCCCCCTGATGGAGGAACGTCCGGCGTCGACCTCTCTGCCGGTGTGGATCTGAACGGTGCGGTTATGTCGCAGAACACGAATGACACTAACGCGTTTACGGTGGTCAGTCGCACTCGTACGAGGAGATCCTCGGTGGCAAGGTGGCGACTCCGAGTGCGGGACGCGCTTTTTGGGGAACAGTGGCGCGGTCTTTCCACTCGACGCGTTAGGCAGTACGGCAGGATGAGTGTTTGATCTGCAGCGTTTAGAGCCGTAGCGGGTGTGAGGCGTGCTGTGACTTTCTGCTTGGGATGGGGGACCCGCCCCCTGGGGGTACTTTTTTTAAAGTACGTCCGAAGCGGGACTCAGGCGGGTACCTGGAGGCTTGGCTGCCCTTCGCTGTCCAGTGCTGCTTTCAGCGTAAAGATCTGCGACCAACTGTTGACAAGGTGGGTGGGTGGCGCCTGATGAGTTTGCGCTTCACAGCCGCTTGCGCACACCCGCCTCCTTCTCGATTGCGGACATCTGTTCCTTACTCGCCTTCCATGGTGGATCGTGCTCCGCCGGTCCTGAAGGTGAGCGGGGACAGCTGCTGCGTGACGTCCTCCTCCCAAAAAGCCAGCCGGAATAAACGGCCAACAGCGCCAGCAGCAAACCGCACCAGGCTGTGGCGATGACTCACGGCACCCCTTGCAGCGCGCCGCCGCGGCCACACCGGAGGTCTGCAGGATCGGCTACCACCAAGACCGCCCCGAGCAGCGGCTTGCCCTTGAATGTCACCATGAATGGAGCTCACCGTGAATACACCGAGCCAGCCGTTCGCGGCGACACGTTCGGTTACCAAGGCCGCCCGCCTGGAGACAGGTGCCACGGTACGCGTTCCCCTGTTTGTGAAACAAGGCGAGAAGATCCGTGTCGTTCCCGAAAGCCGTAAATTTACGGGCCGGATGTAACCGCTTCCCGGCTCCAGCCTTATAGGCTGGGAGACATGATCACCCGAGGCAAATTGGATCTTCACGATGCACTGTGCGGCCTTGCAGCTTGTGCTTCCCTGGCTGGTGTCATCATGGCGTCGTCGTCTGCACCGCGGCCACACGCGACCGGCGCCGCTGCCCAGTCTCAGGAAGCATTCGCCAGTGCCGCAAGCACCGGTCCCGTGCGGGAGATCCGGAAACTCCATGTGGACGGCGACTATGCCCTTTATGGCTCGGCTAACGACAACGTCGAGCTTACCGGCGCAACCATCATCGGAACGCTCAAGATCGACGGCGTGCACAACGTGGTGGTTCGGGACAGCCACGTGAAGAACGTGTGGTTTCGTGATGCACAGCCGAGCGACAACGTTGTGATCGAGCACAATGATATCTCCATGGCCGACGGCGACTGCATCCACATCTTCGACGGAGCGGCCCACCCCACACACGTCACGATTCGTGACAACAACATCCATGACTGCGGCCTGGCACACCCGAACAGCGATCTTTATCATGGCATCTACGACCAGGTGCCGGGCGTGCTGATCGAAGGCAACTGCGTCTCCAACGCCCGATCCGCCATCAGCATTCGAGCAAACACCACCGTTGAAAACAATGTTATCGACAAGATCTCCAGCGGCGGCGGCATTGAGTACTTCTCCGATCACGATGCGGAACCGGACAGCCGGCTCGTGCTGTGCGGCAATACCATCCTCTCCGAGGTTCACAACCAGCCCGGATCCGGTAACTCCAATCGCGGTCTGATCATCCTTGGCAACGATATCGGCAAGGGCAAACGCGCGGTGGCGTCGTATGACGTTCGCGAAAACAAGGTCGTCGTCCTGAACAGCGAGGAGCAGCAAGGCGGCGCTCACTTCTTCAACGTTTATGTACAGGGCAACCACCCACAGGCGCTGTTTACCGGTAACACATTTGTGAACCTGATCCCGCGAGGGCAGTTCATTGGCCCCTCTAGCGTTGGGCAGGAGGTGGGTGATGCCAAATCCCATGACGCCGTGATGGCCAAGGGGCTGCTGGCGAAACGGCCCGAGTGTGGGGTTCGCTAGCTCGCGGCAATCGAAGCCATAACGGGCGTCAGGGCTGGCCCACCGGACCCGGCACGCCCAGAACGTGGATGGTGTGCAGCCAGGTCTCCGCCAGCTGCGGCCAGTGCGAAATCGGCAGATCCGTCGGATGTAGACCAAACCCATTCCCGCCCTGCGTAAACAGAGGCAGCTCCGCCTGAACCTTGGCGTTTTTAAACGCGAGGAAGTACACCAGGGCATTCCATGTGAGCGGTGTAGTCGTTTCCGCCTGCACCAAAAAGGTGGGCGACCAGGCTGTTTGCTAGGCTGAGCCTACAGATGTTGCCAAGGGAACGGGCCGAAGCTCGAGCGCGCCTACTCCGAAAGCTGCAGCGTCTTCGTCTCTGAGGGCTGTCGGAGGAAGTCGGCATTCTGCTGATTCCCCACGCGCCCGCGTGTTACCTCGAAGTAAATGCCTTCTAGGCGATCCAGCACCTTGCTCCAGGCGAAACGGCTGGTCACCGCTTCGCGATTGCTCTGTCCCATGGAGCGAGCGAGGTCCGGCGAGGTCAGGATGGTCAGAATGGCGTGGGCTAGATCGTCCACGCTGCCCGGCTTTACAAGCAGACCGCCATCGGCAGGCACAAGAAAGGGAGTGCCGCCTGTATTTGTCGAGACCACAGGAAGACCGGAGGCCATGGCTTCCAGAAGCGTGGTGGCGTACGGCTCGCCGTAACTGGGCAGGCAGTACAGGTCGTGCTGGCGATACACTTCGGCCGTTTGTTCGCGCAAAACCGGCCCCCGCAGCTCCACATGCTCCGCGAAAGGTGCCAGGGTGAGCACAGACCGGACACGCTCCAGATCATCGCCTGGGCCCAGGATGGTAAGCCGGGCGTTCGGCAGCAACGCGAGCACCTTCTCAAAGGCATGCAGCAGGTCAAAAATCCCCTTGCGCTCCGACACGCTACCGATGAAAAGAATTCTCGCCCGCTGCGCACCAGGCTTCTGGTCGGCGGACGTGTTGGCGGCAGCCGGGGATCTAAACATCTGCTCGTCGATGCCGTGCGGCAGGTAAAAGATCTTGCCTTCCTGCCCGGCAGTGGCCGCCATGCGATTTTTGGCGGCCGGCGTGGTCAGCAACAGGGCGTCGGCGCAACGTTGCTGCAGGGCGACAACAACGTCACGCAGCTTGGCAGCTAAGCCGGTAGATCCGCCATAGCCATCCACGAACTGCATGGAACCGATGGCCCAACGCGGCACATAGGTGCCCAGGATGACCGGAAGACCGCGGCCCACAAAGGCCAGGCTGAGCCCTGGGAAGACAGGGT
>CAXTFS010000235.1:0-5711 GCA_964243395.1 uncultured Acidobacteriaceae bacterium
CGAACTCGATCGCACCCTCAAGGTCAAAGCCTACGAAGGCCTCTACCTCGCCGGCCAGATCAACGGCACCAGCGGCTACGAAGAGGCTGCCTGCCAGGGCCTCATGGCCGGCATCAACGCCGCCCTCTACGCGCGGCAGGAACTAGGGACCAGGGACCAGGGCCAGGGGAGCATCCCCACCCTGAACCCTGATCCCTGCCCCCTAACCCCTGCCTCTTTCACCCTCGACCGCACCGAAGCCTACACTGGCATCCTGATCGACGACCTCATCAGCAAAGGCACCGACGAGCCCTACCGCATGTTCACCTCGCGCGCCGAGTTCCGCCTCCATCTCCGCATCGACAACGCCGACACCCGCCTCACCCCCCACGGCCGCGCCCTCGGCCTCATCGACGACCGTTCCTGGGCCGCCTTCGAAGCCAAGCAGGCCCGCGCCGCCGCCTTCACCCAACTCCTCGAAACCGCCAAACTCACCGAAGCCGACGCCACGCTGCTCAACGCCCCCGCAGACCCGTCATCTCAAACAGACCCCTCCACAAACCCGTCATCTCAAACAGACCTCCCCGCAGACCCGTCATCTCAACCAGACCCCTCCACAAACCCGTTATCTCGACCGGAGTCTTCGCAACGCGAAGACGCAGTGGAGAGATCCCTGTATTCCGCCCCCGCCCAAATCACGCGCGAACTCCGAGGACCGCAGCAGCAACCCTTCGCCAGGGGCGACCGCGTAGCCCAGCTCCTCAAGCGCCCCCACCTCACGGTCGAGCAGCTCCTCCCTGTCCTGGTCCCACCCATGGCCGCGCACCCCGCCCTCGCCCCCTGGCAAGCCGCGCTCGAAGCCGCGAACCCCACTCTCGGCCCCCAACACCCTGATCCCGACTCCCTGCACCCCGCCGCCCTCACCCTTCCCGCCTGGGTTCGCAACGAGATGAAGACGGTCGAGACAGGCATCAAGTTCGCCGGCTATCTCGCCCAGCAGCAAAAATCCATCGACCGCCTCAAGGGCGACGAGGCCCGCATCATTCCCGCCTGGTTCGACTACACCCGCGTCTCCGGCCTCTCCCGCGAGATGGTAGAAAAACTCGGCCGTGTCCGCCCGGGCACCCTGGGCCAGGCCAGTCGCCTCCCCGGCGTAACCCCCGCCGCCCTCGGCCTCATCCAGTGCTTCCTAGAAATCCAGGCCCGCGGCCGCACCGCCTGATGTAGGCGAGCCCGATGGGGCAACGTCATGAACAAAGCGTGCACGAAGCTGGCCGATCACGATTACTTCCGACAATGCGACTTCGCGGGACAGAAGCCCTCTCCTGCCATACGGAGAGAGACTGCTTAACCAAATGGTCGAGAACTAGAATTTAGGACGAGCTTCTTCTATAGCCTGAAGAACGGCCAGCGTATTTCCGTTGATGGCCGATCTAATCCGTTCCGTGCACACAGCCATGATCAGGCCGAGCACGATAACAATCGTGCATTCAACGTCGAGCAGCGTTGCAAAATGTTTGTTGTCAAATGCGAACCACAGAATCCCGACGACGGCGAGAACTCTGACCGCTATCAGGCGATACTTTCCGATCTTGGCATTCTTATCGATACGGGCCAGAGAGCGGCGAATCGACTCTGCTTGCTGAACATCATCTTCCTGAATGTAAGAGGGCATGTTGTTTCTCCTTTGTGATTTTGCGCAGCTTGGCTACGCCGTATGAGAGGCGTGATTTTGCGGTACCGAGGGGTATATCCAAAATGGCGGCGATGTGAGGCAGTGACATGTCTTGTTGGTAATGAAGAAGCAAGACGGCTCTGCTGGCCGGAGACACGGCGACCAGCATGCTCATAAATGACGCATCAATCTCCCATTGCGGAGGATTGTCTGGTCCGACGATATTGTCCAAGAATGCAGGATCACGTTCGAACGTGTCCCATTGTTTCTGGCGCTTCAGGTGACGAAAAGCCGTGTGCGTCGTGATCCGGTAGGTCCAAGCACGGAATGCCTGCGGCTCCTTCAAGAGCTTCATACCCTGAAATAATTTCAGCGACACGTCCTGAAGTACATCGTCGACGCTACACGCAGCAACCAAGCCCGTCAGGTATGCCCGCAAGTAAGGATAGATTCTGAGCAAAAGCGTCTCGAAAGCTCTCATGTCCCCGAATTGGGCGCGACGAACCAGAGCAGTCTCTTCCCACTCTGATTGGTCAGCATCCGCTTGCGCATTCAGAAGAGCCATCGTTTACAAAGAGCCCAAGATGAGTCAAATAGTTCGGATGTGCCATTTTTTATTTGTAGCGCAGGCCCACTATCGTTCGTAGGTATTGATAAACGCGGTTCTCGTCAGTGGACGCGAAGTCGGCTTCTCGTACAGTCAAGGGAGCATTCAGGAAGCGCCGGACGCACGCGACAACCAGCGAGATATGGCTATGCCTAAGCTGTCCTGGTTACAGAAATGGTCAGCGATGCGCCCGGCGCGTAGCCGAGAGGTGTTGAACCCTTCTTCGACGTCTTCCCAGTACAGCACCTCATCGCCCTTTCGTGCGACCACGACGACGGTCTCCAGCAGTCCGTGTCGGAGGATCGGAGTGGCAAACGGAGGGACTTCATACAGCTTGAAGGCTGCTCTCTCCAACTCGGTGCAGGAACTGAGGTCTGCTTCGATGATCTTCGCGACTTCTTGAATATTGGCGGGCGACCAGTCCATCCCCGAATGTTAATGGACGCGAAGTCGGCTTCTCGTACAGTTGCCATCGAGCGGCCTCGGATTAACCCTCATAAACGCCGTTGTGGGAAGTGCGCAAACCCATGGCCCTCCGAAGGCTACTCGGCCCAGATCCCCTTCCGCTCTGCGACGTACAGGGACTTGGCCGGAGGCTGCAATCCACCCCCAAATGAAAACAGTCGGCTGCGTCAGCCGTTCACTACGCGTGCCTTTATGTCCAAGTACGCCATCTGGATAAGCGGGTTGGGCGATACGGCGTCAGTGGCCATTCCCGGTTTCAGCTTCACACGGCGCAAGAACTTGCCGTCGCAGTGCAACAAACGGTACGGATCGGGCAGCGCGTTGCCATCAAAAACCCTACATAGGCGATGCTCATGCCAGCGGCGATCCTCTCGGTTTCGGCGGGGAGACGCAACTGTTCCACACTGTCAACTCAGATAGCCGAGGGAACGGGGTACTTGGCGCCATCTTCCGACATCAACCCAGCCGGTGTTGTCTTCGCCGGCCTGAAAACGAGCTGGCACCAGGCTGCTGCGCCACCGCACCTTCCCGGCGGACCGCGAACACCTAAACCAACACTTCACCCACCTGTTTACTACCTTGAGCCCCAATCAGCTGCAACCCTATAACTCGGCCTATGACCGATGACGGCTCACCAACACCTGCAGTCTGTGGGCGACAAAACCGGTCTGTGCTACACGGCCCGTGGCATACTTCGTCGATCGCATCCGCCACGTTCACAGACGCTCAAATGTCCTATCTCCTGCTCGTTTCCTGCTGTGTTTCCGCTCTTGTCCTCTATCTGGCGCTGCCGCTGCTGCGCGATGGTGAGGAAGCGAGCACGGCAGTCACTCGGGATAAGGTCGGAGACTCCCGGTCTGCGACGACGCCAGCCCTGGAGACGGGTCATACGGCAGCGCAGTTCGCCGTGGCGGTGTCGGTTACAACGAATCGGCTGGGCGATGAGGGCTCTGCGCCCGGTGCCGGTGAGAGCTTCAGCCACAGCGGCGCGCTGACGTTGCCGATCGCCTACGATGCGCCGCAAACAGCAAAACGCCCGGCCTGAGCCGGGCGCTGCCTGTCCTATCTTCGCGCGGAAGCGTTCACCACAAGCGCTGGTAGCTAGTAGTTAAAGTTAACCTCTTCCACCTCGTGAATCCCGTACCGCCTGAGCAGGTTCGGCAGGCTCTGCGAAAACGCCGCCTTCGGCATGACGGTGTCACAGCCGGCCTCGACTGCCTTGGCCTTCAGATCGCCCTGAATCATCGAAAGAAAGCCGACGATCGATACGGAGCGCTTCAGCTTGGCCTTCAGCTTGGGGATCAGCGTCAGAGGCTTTGCATTGGCGTTATTCAGATCGAATACGATCAGCGCCGGCTTGTTCTGCTCATCGCCACTGGTCAGCTCGGCGATCGCGTCCTTTTCGTTCTTCAGGAACGACACCTTCACGCCCAGCTTGCGGGCCGTCTCCTGCACCTTGGCCGTGACGAACAGGTCCTCCACAAACATATAAATGTGGGTCTGCGCATCGTCCGCGATGGGAACCGGTCGCGGCAGATTGTGATCGATCGGCTGGCCGTCGCCCTGCTGGCGGTGCCCACGCCGCCCGCGCAGCTGAATGGTCGACGGTGGCGCTTCGCCGAACTCCGGGTTCACATCGCGATAGCTGTGGTCCATCGGCCCCACAAAGCCACGCTCGCGACCCTGCCCGGGCATCTTGCCCTTGCGCTGGGTGTGCGAGACGAGATTGCCGAAGTTGTCCGGACGACCGCCCTCACGGCGATGCGGCCGCTCAAAGCTGCGATCACCGCTCGCGGAGCGCTCGCCGCCCCCATTGCCCCCATTGCTGCCGTTGCCATTGCCTTCAGGACGCGCATCGCCCGCCGGGGCACCAGGACGGCGCTCGCGATCGCGAAACTTCTTCTTCCAGCGCTTGCCAACACCCTGACCTTGGCCCTGACCTTGGCCCTGGTTCTGGTTCGCCGCCTGCCCCGAGTTTCCATTGCCGTTGGCGTGATGTGGTGCGGGCTGACCGCCGTGGAACGGGGGACGCCGCTGTTGCACCGGCGTCGACTGGCCGTTGCCGTTCGCGGAGGCCGCAAGCGCCAGGCTCTCGCCCTCCATCACCATCGGTACCGCTACGGGCGTTGCCACGGCTGCGTCCTCGCCATCACTGCCACCTTCGGTCGGCCCTGCGCCGGCCAGCGCAATCTTCTTGCGCTTGCGCCGACGCCGCCGACTGCTCTTGCTTTGACCCATGCCCGAGCTGTTCGGCCCGGCCGCGCCGTCTTCGCCGTCAGAGCCTTCGTTGGAATTGTCCTGCGTAAAGTCGCCCGAGTTGGGCTCCGCCACAAACTCAGGCGCCTGATCGACTACGTTCTGCTCTGCCATGATGCCGCTAGATCCCCTTGTTCCCGTTCGGGCACTCCCAGCCGTGGCGCGCTCTGGGGAGAGCGCCGGGATGAGTCCTGTCCAGGGTTGCCGACTTCCGTTGATTTCAAGTGAATGCTCGGTCCGACGCAGAGCCGCAAAACACGGAGACACCTTTGGCGATGTCTCGACTGTCTTTGCCGCACCACATGGGGCGCGCCTCTCTTTTTCTTCAGGCTCGCGAAAGCTGCTTTGCTCCGCACGTGCATGATTTCGGCAAAACGTTACAACCTTGCCAAACTTGCAATTCTCTACCCTGGCTGCTCGCTCATAAGCCGACCATGGTCCCGTGGGGAACGGCGGCGGTACGCGAACACTTCTGTCAGAGTAGCTTCACGGCAGGCGGTGGAGCAGAGCGGCACTTTTCTTGACCGCTTTCACTGTTAACTGGACGCGATCTTCTTCGCCGCAAATGCCGCCACAGCCGTATCGAGCAAATCCTACTCCATGTCTCGGGTGTACGCAACCTGCACAAAAGGGGCATGGCGTCGGGCGGCACCAACCCGCACCGTAGACCTGCAACTGCGGCAGGATCTAAGCCCAGCCCGCGTCCCAGATCTAGGATCTAGGCCCAAC
>CAXTFS010000236.1:0-5701 GCA_964243395.1 uncultured Acidobacteriaceae bacterium
AGATGTGGGAGCCCGGCGCCATCAACTATCCCAACGTACTGATTGTCACCGTTGCCGGCACCACCGTGACCGTTACGATTGTCCCCTAGGATTCAGCGATTGTGGACAGATTCGATCAAACCCTCCCTGAACACGGTTCCTTGCCTGCCGGCCAGCCCCAGGCCGAGATGCGCCTGTCGCATCTTGCAATGTGGGAGCAGCAGCGCCGTTACTTCGAGGAGCAGGGCATCCGCGCCTGGAGCGAAGGTCAGGTGCCGTACGCGATTACGAACAGCCCTTGGATCGCCTCCGCCTACGCGCGCATCGTGGCCGCCTGGCTACGGGATTGTCTGGCAGCAGAACTGCTCGACCTCAGCCAGCCGCTTTACCTGCAGGAGATCGGCGCGGGCAATGGCCGCTTCGGCTACCTGTTCCTGCGGCAGCTTCTGGAGAGTCTCGACACCTGGTCATGCCCCGCGCCCGCCATCCGCTATCTCTACACGGATGTTTCCGAGTACAACCTCGACGTGCTGCGTTCGCATCCCTCGCTCCAGCCCCTGATTGCAGAAGGCTTGGTCGACTTTGCCGTCTACGACGTGCTCGAAAGTGACGACGTGTTGCTGACGCAGAGCGGCGACGTGCTTCGGCCAGGGGAGTGCTCGAATCCTGCCGTGGTCCTGGCCAACTATATCTTCGACGGCCTGCCCGCGGACTGCTTTCGCCTGACCGCTGCGGGCGACTTCGAGGAAGGTCTCGTCCGGACGCATCCGCCGGACGCTTCGATGCGGCAGCCCAGGCCGCTCGCGGAAGACGACCTCGACTTCCACTATCGGCCGCTGCTCCCCCCGGCCTACCCCAAAGCATCCTGGAACGCCGTCCTCGAGAGCTACCGGTCGCTTCCTGCCGGGAGCACCGTTCTGTTTCCCGTAGGTGCGCTCACCTGCACGGACCGGCTGCGGCGACTCTGGAACCGAGGCTTTCTGCTCCTCAGCAGCGACAAAGGATTCAGCCAGCCAGAGGAACTCGCACAGCAGGGCGATCCCCTCCTTTCCCGTCACGGCAGCTTTTCCTTCCTGGTCAATTATCACGCGCTGGGCGTCGCCGCCACGGCCCGCGGCGACCAGTGGCTCGCCAGCACGCACCAGGAAACCTGCCTGGCGACCGTCGCCCTTCTGCATAGACCGTCGCAGGGGAGCTTCGACCAGACCAGGCAAGCCTTTCAGGATTGGATCGAAGCCCACGGACCGGATGACTTCTTCATCCTGAGACGGCTCCTGCTCAGCAACATCGATCGCTTCACGCTCGAGCAGTTCCTCGCCGTGCTGCGCTTCTCGGGTTGGGATCACACCATCGTGCTCGCCGGGAAGAGACGCTTGCAAGCGCTTCTGCGCGTGGCGGAGCAACGTGAGCGCAATCTGGTCAGCCAGGCGCTCCACTCCGTCTGGGACCACTATTTCCCCCTACGAGAACGCGAAGATCTCGCCGTTTGCCTGAGCGAGCTGCGGATCCTTGCAGAAGCGTCCAGTCCTGTGGAGTCGTTATGAAAGCGCAAAGCCTTAAGGTCATTATAAGTACTTGGGTGAGAGCACGTTAGATACTTCGGTAAAAGCGCGGGACTCTGGTCTATTTTAAACTGGTGTAGCTCTCAGGGTTAGGGCTGAATGCCCGACTGATACCAGCCTGGGGCGCAAGTCCCAGGTACTGCGCCAGACATGACCTAAGCCCTGAAGGGGTGGCTCAGGTACGGTCACATCTCAAACGATAACAAGTCGCATGACTAAGTCCGTTGCAAGAGAGAACCTCTGATCAAGTACTTTGGTGGAAGTATTGTGGCTAATAGGCTTGGTCATCTGGGCCTCCGTGCCCTCACCGCGGCACCCCTGCTGTTCGCGCTGCTGCCGCGTGTGGCTTGGCGGCGGGTGGACCTGGACGCTTGAGCTATAACGTCCGATAACACATGTATGTATAGTAGCGATGTAAGCGCGCATTCGAAATGGCTCTGGCGCACACTTGGTGATTCTTTCCAGACTGCGTTCTGAGGCGTAGGACAGAGGTGGCTCTGGTGATCTCCGTTCCCTACCCGCGCTGCCTAGTTTGCGTTTGACGTAATCGGAGAAGAGCGGGTTCTGGCTACGGTTGACGAAAATCTTCAGGTTGGCAGAAACTGATGCAGGCGACAGGCTCTTTTCTGTACCGCATGGATCGTCTTTCCTAAGGCAGACGAAATACTTCTCAGTACAAATCACTTGTTTAATAAGCTCGCGACCTGCAACCGGCAGTGTGACGAGAGCCGCATCGAGCCTGCCATCTCTGACCATCTTCGCCAGTGTGGCAGAGCCGTCATTGGACAAGCCGTCCGCGCCTTCTGGAACTAGCTCTTTGTACGCCCTAAAAGCTTCTCGAAGGAGCCCTTGGCTGATGAACGGCGAATAGCCTAAGCGAAAGGACGACGTGCGTCCGTGATGGACCGCCGAAGTCTCTCGCGCAGCATCTTCGCGGATTTGCAAGAGCTGTCGTGCAAATGGAAGAAAGGCTGATCCTGCCGCAGAGATTCTTGTTCCCTGACCCCCCCGAATGAGGAGCGTGGCGTCCATGGCCTCTTCTAAGTTCTTAATCTGTGTTGTCAGGTTCGGTTGTGAAACGTGAAGGCGACTCGCTGCTCTTGCGTCTGCCTTCAAGGACCTGCGAGGCGAGGTACTCGACGGTCTCGGACACGGCTTCGCCGCCGTAGGCTTCTACCAACTTGAGGGCCCTGGCCGGCAGGACACCGTGCAGCTTCAGCAGGTCAACCGCCCCCTGCTCTTTGGCGCTGAGCTTGGGCACCGGGGGCTCCGGCATGCTGCGCTCCTGCAGGCTCAATGGCTGTTCCCGGCGTTCGGCGCGGGTATTATCGAGGATCGCGAGCAGTTCCTCGCCCGGGTTCAGGACGATCTTGTAGCCGGCCTTGCTGGACATCTTCTGGACGTCCCATTTGGACAAATACTTGATCGCGATAAGCTCATTGAGTGCAAGGCCCATGGTAGATTTGATCTTCGAAAGATGGGAGTACGCCTGCACATTGAGCAGGTTGCAGAGCTCAGAATAGTCTTTTTCGACCGGACGGCCCTGGCTGGCATGAAACCACAGGTGCAGATTGCCGAAGATTCCCTTGGCGGTCGGGCGCGTGAGCTGCTTGTAGGCGTTTAAGTCTTCCGGGATCACGTAGCGCTGATTCAGGTTTCAAGCAGCCAGTCCTCGAGCACGACCTCGTAATTTTCCTGGCGTTCCGTGCTGTTGAGGTTGCTGCTGCCGGTGCGGCGGAAGGAGCGGAAGAAGTGCAACACTTCATCGGAATAGACCTTCTTGGCGGCGCGGTAGACGACCTGCTCTGACGTGATAGTAGTGTCGGTCATACGCTTTCCCCATCGCAGAATCTCTTCGTAGATCCTCACGGCGGCCGCGCCAGCGGACCTCGCGCAATTCGCCAGCCGACCTCACTAGTTTGCCAGTGGGCCACCCGTATCGCTACCAGCCAGCCTCTCCAAGAGCGGGTGACGACTGCCAGCGCACCTCTCTAAGGCTGGATGGGTTGCGGGATTTCGCTTGTGACGGGACCTTAGGGCGTAATCATGACCTGGGAAGTGTGCAAATCTAAGCAATTATGCGGCCGATTGCCAGCGAACCTCTCGTTTCAAACGGAGCCGCGCAACCTTTGGCAAAAAAGCGAGAGGTTCAGTGGCAATGCCCTGCCTGTTGATATTCAGGAACGGACGAAAACTTCGATGGAGTGTGGGACTGGTGCTGGTTTGCCAGCCAACCTCTCTAGCGGATGCGAATTCTTTGGAAGCGAGAGGTCGGCTGGCAAGAGGTGAAGCGGTGGGGCTCTCGGGACCGGAGATTGCGTAAGCCAGCTCTTGCAGGGGATTGAGGTGAGATTTGCGTCTGAGATCGCAGACGTCTTCGGCGCTTGATCTCTTAGCGTTTCGTCGTTAAAGCTCCGCGCAGGGAACTGATCATTTCAGCGTTGGCGGTTGGGGCTGCGGCTGACTTTGCGAGTGAACCACGTCTGTCCTGGTACCGCTGGAAAGACAGGAGCGACCGCTTTCAGGAGGGCCTCTGCGTCCGCGATCCGCATCACGACAGCGTGGTCTATGGACGCGACCGGAGTCTCCGAAAGCCGCGAGCGAGCCGCTGCTTGTGGAAGTGGCTGAGGATCCGGCTTTGGCGCGGACAATCGCCAGACAGAGCACCGCATGTGGACTTCTTCGACATGGGTGGGCATGGCCATACGGTGGAGCAGGCAAGGGCTGAGCGGATGAAGGCGTACTTCGTTTGCTTTCAGCGGCCAGTCGTCGAAATGCCTTGATTGATGGGGGTCCGTGGGTCGACGGGTCGTGCATAGCGCGAGGTTCTAGCCTCCGGGAGCAGTGCCGAGCTGGCTCAGGAACGAGTGGACGGGCATCCTGAGCTATCCCGGTAGGGATGGACGCAGTCAGGGCTACTCGGTTGCGCGAGTCGGGCTTTCAAAAAGTTCCGCGAACTGGTCTCCCTCGCTCACGAGCACGCGGGCGAGCATGCATTCGGCTAGCTGCTTACCGTCTGGAAGTTCACTTCCAGTCGTCCCCGGCTGAGGGTCATGAAATCGGGAAGGGAAGTGATGGAGACGGGATCGAGGTCACGCCGCAATCGGGACCGGAGGCGCCGCTTGGAAACTATCGACTTCTCCGCTCGCAGCTTTTCAAAGAGGCCGGCCGTATCCTCGGTATCTCTGACGGGACCGAGGAACCCAGCAAGCACCTCCCGGTCGAGCAGCCGTGATGCACCTACCTGAACCGAAGGCAGCAGCTTGAGCAGTTCCTGGGCGGCCCGCGGCTGAAGCTCGAAGAGTTCTCGATGTCGCGCCGGTCGTAGTGCGACCTGACGGAGTTCGTGACAGTGTGGTGATCTCATTTAGTCGCGGCAGCCAGGAGATAGGGGGGCATTAGGGTGGAGCCTCCTGAAGGCAGCAACATTGCCAAGTTTAGATCAACTCAGAGGTCGGGTATGGCCGCGTGATCGCGGATTTATACCCCTGCTGAAGAGTCAAAAGCACCCGATAATGCAAGTTATCGTGCTACATTCATTCCAGTGACCTCAGAATTGCAGATTCAGCCTCAACCCGACACAAACGCCGAGTTCGAGGCCCGGATGATCGACCTCGTCCTCAACGGAGTCACGTCGGTCCACTCCAGGCGGTTCTACAAGACTGGGCTGACGGCGTTCTTCACCTGGATCAAGGTGTCCGGCGGAGCCAGCCTTTACCAAGGCGCTGGTCCAGCAGTACCGGTCTGCGCTGCTGGCTGATGAACTCTCCTCTTCGACCGTCAACCTCCGGCTCTCACCCATCCGCAAGCTCGCCCGCGAGATGGCCGACAACGGGATGCTGGAATCCGCAACGGCCGCAGCCATCGAACGGGTGCCTGGCGTTGAGAAACGCGGGAACCGGGTAGGGAACTGGCTATTTAAGGAGCAGGCCATAGCCTCCTTAATGCGCCTGACCCGAAGACGCTGACGGGGCTACGCGACCGGGCCATCCTGGCCCTGCTTCTCGGCTGCGGACTGCAACGGGCCGAGTTGCTCCATATCGACTTCGAAGACCTGCAGCAGCGGGAAGGCCGCTGGGTGCTGCCTGACATGGAAGGGAAAGTTGGGCGCGTCCGAACTGTCACCGTGCCGGCCGGCGTCAAGACGCGAATCGATGCCT
>CAXTFS010000237.1:0-5678 GCA_964243395.1 uncultured Acidobacteriaceae bacterium
GGCTTGTCCAGGCAGGTCGCAATCTTCAGCGAGGCGGGCTTGTGCTGCAGCATCAGGCCCCGCAGGTAGCTCAACGTGAGACCCGTGTCGAGGATGTCCTCGACCAGGATGACGTGCTTGCCCTCGATCGGGTTGTCGATGTCCTTAATCAGTTTCACCGCGCCGGAGGAGACCCGCGCGCGGCCGTAGCTCGAAACCGCAACAAAATCGAACGTGTTGTCGACACGGATGGACCGGGCAAGATCCGACAGAAAGATCGCGGCGCCCTTCAGCACACCGATCAGCACGACTGAATGCCCGGCGTAATCTCGGCTGATCTCCTCTCCCAGACCGCGGACCCGTTCGGCAATCTGTTCTCTGGAGAAGAGAACTTCCATGGTTTCGGGCGCGACAAACTCGGGCACAGCGGAAGGCATGCGCGTAGGGTACGTGAACGGTGGAGCGCTTGCGAGCGGGTGCTGAGGAAAAGGCGTCTTTCGGGCGGCAGACCCGGGCGATATGTGCCGGTCCCGAGCAGCCACCCCCTGGGCAGCCCAGGCGAGGCCCGAGGGGGCACGGAATGGCATACTGAAGGACGATGTACCCGTTTATCAATCTCGGACCGCTGCACCTGGGCACGTTTGGGCTCTCGTTGTGGCTGGCTGCCGTGTGCAGCACGTGGCTGCTGCACCGCAACTTTGTTCGCAACGGCGTGAACGCCGACGCCCTCAACGTAGTTGTGCTCACCGTGCTCGCAGGCATTGTCGGGGCGAAGCTCTGGCATGAGTTGCAGGACCCGCATGAGCTTGCGCGCTCATGGCACCAGATCCTGTTGCCGGGTGTTACCCACCCGTTGCAGATCCTGATGGGCATCTTTACCTGGTTTCGGGCCGGGTTTGCCTGGTACGGCGGTCTGCTTGGCGGCGTGCTCGTCCTCATGAGTCAGGGGGCCACGTTGCGCGTCAACGGTCTGCGCGGCGCGGGGGCGATGATGCGCATGCTGGACCTCGCAGCACCGGCGGCGGCGGTAGGGTATGGTATCGGGCGCATCGGTTGCCTGACCTCCGGCGACGGGGACTACGGCAAGGTGACAACGCTGCCTTGGGGCGTGCACATGGCGCCGAATGCCCTGGTGCCGACGCCGAACCTTGTCCAGCCAACCCCGGTATATGAACTGCTGTTTGCGCTCGCGCTGGGCTGGTGGCTGTGGAAGCGCCAGGAGCGGCCGCAGACGCTTGGCTACATCACCGGCGAGTACCTCGCCCTGAGTGGTGTGGCGCGCTTCCTGGTGGAGTTCGTGCGCATCAATCCGCAGGTGTACGGGCCGTTCACCAACGCGCAGATCGCCGCCCTGGCGAGCTCGTTTGTTGGGGGGATCCTGATGTATCTGGCGAATCGCCATCCCGAGACCGCGATGACCCCGGTCAGCGCCGCGTCGGCCGCAGCGACGGAGCCCGTTACAGCCGTTTAAGAAAATCGCGCGCTAGATCAAGCTCCGGAAAGAGCCGCTCTTCCGCCTGAAACTCGCGCGAGTGCACGCAGCGGCGTCCTCCCCGGACCTTGACCGGGTGCTTCAGGTGCAGCATCTCGTGATACAGCAGGTACTCGATCGCATAGCGCGGTGTGCCGGGGCGGTCGAAGACGCGACTGACGACGATCGTATTGTGAGCCGCATCGTAGTGGCCCAGCATGCGCCGCGCGACGCGCTCGCTCCAGGTAAGCGTGGGACGGCCAAGCAATCCATAAAAAAAGCGACAGTTCACCGCTTCAAACACTTCGTCCAGATCGTACTGGTGGCCCTGCGCTGTGCTGATGCGCTTGCGTCCACGCGTCTGCCGGATGCGCTCGGCCTGGCGCGCCACCGGCTCTGACTGCGTATACCGGCGGTAGCGGTCAGCCTGCGCGGGCGAGACCGGCTTGCGATAGAGCTTGGCCACGAGGATGTGGGCGATCGCGTGGTGCACGCTTTCGGGAGCGTGCTCCAGGAGATCCGAAAGCCGCACGATCAACCGGCCCTCGCGAAGACGAATGGTGGTATTCAGGCTGGTGAAGCGGCGGAAGCGGATCTCAAGCGGCGGCATCGGCGCACGTGGACGCAGATCGCGGTACGCGTCATGGAAGATAGTAACCAGGGCAGGGGAGACAGCAGGAAGAGCAGGGGACGGCACGGCTAGCGTCAGGCTACCATGCACGGATTGTGCCTCAATCATCTACTGTGGCGTCTCGCCATTGTGCACCGCGTGCGGATCGCCGCTACGTTTCTTTTCCTCGAGCACAGCCTCGGGGTGGGCCTTGAAGTAGGCATCCAGCTCCGTCTGCATTGTCTGCGCCAGCTCGCGTGTGTCCTTCACATTGTCGACCGCAATGCGGCGAACGACGTCAAACGCCTCGTCAGCGGCGGGTGCACGCAGGGAGGCTTTCCATCGATCCGTCGCTTCGATGAGCTTGGGAAGCATCTTCCGTACGTCGCGGTGGTGCCGGCTGTACTCGTCAAGATTGTCGTTGAGTTCGTCTGCGATGGCACCGAACTGATCAAGCACGTCATGCATGTCTCCACCGAAATCGGTGTGATTGCGGCGCTTGGCGAGCAGCTCGGTGATGCGTCGCTGACGGTCATCCAGGATGTGCTGGAAGGCCAGCAGGCGATCCACCGGGGTAAAAGCGGCATCGCGCAGGCTGTCTACCTCGCGCGGACTCAAAGCATCCTCACCCGCCTGCGCCGCGGCGGGGCGCGCTAGTCCAAGGAAGAGCGCAAGGAGCAACAGGCCCGTCGAGAGGATCCGGCTAGTGAGCGAAGATCTGCGCAAGAAGGTCATCGTGAACGCTGTTGAAGTGACGCAAGACACCCTGCATGGCATCGTGCTGTTCCATGGACGCAACCCGAACCATGTCGGACAGGCGATGCGCGGTGTGCTCCAGCAGGAGCTCGGCGTTCTTGAGGCGCTTTGAGTCGCGCCCGATCGCCTCTTTCAGCTTGGCGGCGTCATGGTCGGCGCGCTGCATGGCGGAGACAGCCTCGGTGTCCCTGCCATCTGTCATGGCCTTGCCGGCGAGCTCGGTCCATCCATGCAGAAGTTCGGTGTACAGGTAGCATCGTTCGCGCGGTTCTGCTACCGCGGCTCGCTGCTCCATGGACGTCAGCGCGGTAGTGTCGAGCCCTGCCTCTTCCGGGGCGGCCGCATGGGCAGAACGCGAAGCAAACGCGGGGAGAAGCAGACACAGGCAGAGGAGGCGGGTGAAGGAACGAAGAACGGAGAAGCGAATCGCAGATCCCATTACGTACCTCGGGAGTGCAGCCGTACTAGTGTTCATGCTCTAAAGCGACGAGCCGATGGCGTGCCTGGAACTCTTCTGTGGGAAGTTTTCCGCCGGCCAGGGCGAGAAATGCCCGGTAACTCTTCTCAGCCTGTTGCCGTTGGTGAAGGCTGTCATGCGCCGTCGCCTCCAGGAACAAAGATGCAGGAGAGTTGGGCAGAACTGTAGCACGCGCAGATAACGCCTGCAATGCAACCGCCGGTTGATTGTTGCGCGTGGCTGCAAATGCTAGGTGGCCAGCAGCTTCGCCCCACAGCGCGTCGTCGTGAAAAGCTGACCTGGAAGCCACGGCCTGGGTAAATAAATTCTGCGCCTCTGCGAAGTGCTGCTCGCGGACAAGCACGCCGCCAAGGTCGTCCAGCAGGGTCGGATCGTTCGGGTCTGCCGCTACCAGACCGCGGTACAGAGTCTCCGAAGCCGCGGTGTCGCCGCCGAGAAGTTTCAGGTGAGCCAGCAGACGCGTCACGTTGGGGTCGTCAGCTGCCTTAGGATCGGACGCGCGTAACTTCTCGAGCAGCGCCGTGGCTTCCGGAATCTTGCCTTCGGCGGCATAGATGGCAGCGGCCCGCGCTATCAGGCCCGGGTCCTCTGGATGGGACGCCAGGGCCGGGGCCAGCAGGGCATCCGCCTCGTCGAGCTTGCCGTCACGCTGCAGCAGAGTGCTCAGGCCAAGGGTCGCCTCGGCATCACCCGGGTGTTGCGCCAGGATGCGGCGGTAGACCTCCTGGGCATCGGCGCCGTCCCCAGCCCGTGCCGCCAGGCTCGCCGTCAGGGCCGCATCGCCGGGCTGTTCCCCGGAAAGCTGGGCCGCCTGCAGCAACTCAGCGCGGGCCTGCTCCGGCGCGGCGGCCTCATCCAGACGTGCCAATGCCCGCAGTGCACGGGCACGCAGGTTTGGCGGTGCTGCCGTGAGTTGGGCCGCGGCGTTCAGTTGGGTACGCGCTTCGGCTGTCTGGCCATCGCGCGCCAACATCAACCCAAGCGCGACCCGCGGCTCAGGAAGTGCGCCATCGTCCGCAATGGAGGCGTTGTAGGCCATGGCCGCAGCGGGCTCTTCGCCGTTGTGTTCCCGCGTGAAGCCGAGGTCATACTGCAGCCGGGCGTCTCCTGGATTGGCCGCGGCTAGCTTGGCGAGTTCCACCTCGGCGTTCTTGTAATCGCCACGCTCGAGCAGATCTTCCGCGTGGCGGGTGGCATCGCCGTTTGCCCTGGTGGTGCTGCCGGAGGTGGACTTCGTGTCCGGAACCGGCTGCTGGGCGCGTACGCGGGGCGGGGTGGCAAGCGCCAGCACACAAGGCGCCAGATACAGCAGCTGCCTCACGCGACCTCCTGCTCGATCGGCGAACGGCGGGCGCTTGCACTGGCCAACAGCGGTGCGAGCCACTGGCCCGTGTGCGATGCGGAAACGGCCGCAATCTCCTCCGGTGTGCCAATGCCGACCACCTGGCCCCCGCCGGAGCCGCCTTCCGGGCCCATATCGATTACCCAGTCGGCACACTTGATGACGTCCAGGTTGTGCTCGATGACCAGCAGCGAGCCGCCCCCGTCGATGAGCTTGCGCATCGCCCCAAGCAGCCTGGCGACATCTTCAAAGTGCAGCCCCGTTGTGGGCTCGTCAAGGATGTAGAGGATGCGGCTGGCTGCGCGCTTGGCGGCGTCGTTGCGTACGGCAGCGGCACCGCCGGAAGACCCTGAACGGGCCGCACCGAGATGTTGCGCTAGTTTGACCCGCTGCGCTTCGCCGCCCGAAAGCGTTGTGGCACTCTGCCCCAGCCGCAGGTAGCCGAGGCCGACCTCATCCAGCACGGCCAGCTTGTCGACGATCTTCGGATGGCCGGCAAAGAACGATACGGCTTCGCGCACCGTAAGGCCGAGCACGTCGTGAATGCTCTTGCCCTTGTACTTCACTTCCAGAACTGAGGTTTTGTAGCGTGTGCCGTTGCACTCCTCGCAGGGCAGCTCGATGTCGGCGAGGAACTGCATCTCGACCGTGACCGTGCCGTCGCCCTCGCACACATCGCAGCGCCCACCGGGCACGTTGAACGAGAACGAGCCGGCCGTCAGTGTCTTGCGCTTCGCATCCGGCTGCGCTGCAAAGAGCTCGCGGATGGGATCGAAGGCCTTGGTATAGGTGACCGGGTTGGAACGCGGCGTGCGGCCGATGGGCGACTGGTCGACCAGCACCACATCATTGAGGAACTGCGCGCCGGAAAGCTCGCGGTAGAGGTGCGCGGGGTCTCCCCCTTCGCCTTGGCCCAGTGCACTCAACAGGGCGCGGTACAGCACCTGGTGGATCAGCGTCGATTTTCCAGAACCCGACACGCCGGTGATGCAGCAAAGCAGACCGAGCGGGATTTCGACGTCGACACCGCGCAGGTTATGGG
>CAXTFS010000238.1:0-5625 GCA_964243395.1 uncultured Acidobacteriaceae bacterium
ACACGCACCTGCAGCGAGCGGAGCCCGTATTGATCGCGCACTGGCTGCTCGCTTACGTGGCTATGCTCGAGCGCGATCTTTCCCGCTTCCGCGACGCCCGGGCTCGCATGAACTTCTGCCCGCTCGGATCGGGCGCCATCGCCGGCGCTACGCTCGCGCTCGACCGTGCCATCGCCAGTGAAGCCCTCCACTTCACCGCGCCCACGAGCAACAGCATGGACGCTACGAGTGATCGCGACTTCATGCTTGACTTCGCCCAGGCCGCGAGCACGCTCGGTCTGCACATTTCGCGCTTCGCCGAAGAGCTCACCTTGTACGCCACTGCGGAGTTCAACTTTGTCGATCTGCCGGAAGCATTCAGCACCGGATCCAGCGCGATGCCGCAGAAGAAGAACCCTGATCTCACCGAATTGGCCCGCGGGAAAGCAGCGCGGCTGCTGGGGGCTTCCACGGCGCTCTCGACGCTGATCAAGGGCCTGCCACTCGCCTATAACAAAGACCTCCAGGAAGGCCAGGAGCAGATCTTTGACATCGCCGAGACTCTCTCCGGCCTGCTTAGCGTTCTGCCGAACTTCACTCGTGCGCTTAAGTTCCGCACAGCCCACATGCAGGCTGCGGCCGAGCGCGGCTATCTGAACGCGATGGCCGCGGCAACCTATCTCACCGGCAAAGGGGTTCCCTTTCGCAAGGCCCATGAAATCGTCGGTAATGCGGTACGACTCGGTCTGGCCAAGGGGTGCGAGCTTCATGCGCTTGCGTTAAGCGACCTGAAGGAATTGAGTGAGCATTTCGAAGAGGACTTCTTTGCAGCGGTCACACTCCAAGCCACCCTTGACTGCCATGATGTGCCTGGGGGCACGGCGTTGCCGCGGGTGGCAGAGGCACTCTTCGCGGCAAAGCAGCGCGTTGCGGCCTTGATGCCATCACGGATCGCAGCGGAGGAGGGTGCCACCCATGTCTGACCTCCTCGTACACAAGGCGCGTTTGCAGGACGCGCGGAATGTGTTTGAACTTGTAAATTCTCTGTCGAACGACGGCACACTGCTTCGCCGGAGCTACGCCGAAGTGTGCGAAAACATACGCGATTTCACTGTTGCGGAGAGCCTCGACGGTGAGTTCCTCGGGTGCGGCGCGCTGCACCTCTACGGTCCCCACCTCGCGGAGGTACGCTCGATCGTCGTACGGCCCGAGGTGAAGGGCCTTGGTGCCGGCGGTGCACTGCTGCGTGCGCTGCTGGAAGAGTCTGAAGAACACCAGGTGCTGTCGACGTGTCTGTTCACACGCATCCCCACCTTCTTCGAACACTTCGGATTTCGCGTCGCGGAACGCACTGCGATGCCGGACAAGATCTATAAAGATTGTCAGACCTGTCCGCGACTGTATGCCTGCGATGAAGTAGCGATGGTCAAGGGCCCGCTGCCGACCGTCGCGGTGCTTGGTCCAACGCGCGTTCAGCAGCCACAACTGGTTCAGGTTCAGCTGATGCCCACCGGCACGGCACACTGACGGAGAAGCTAAAAGGCGAACGTAAAGCCGTCTCTTTGCGTCAGATGGATCTCTCGTGCGAAGAGGCTCGAAAGTGCATCTTCTGTCAGGAGATCGCTCTTCTTCCCATCCGCCACGATGCGGCCTGCTTTTATCATCAGCACCCGTTGCATCTCCGGCAGCACATCCGCTGTGTGGTGCGTGATCAGCACGATGGCTGTACCCGCTTGCGCAAGCATGCGCAAGGTAGCGCGTAGATCATGTTGCGCAGCCAGATCGAGTGCATTCGAGGGCTCATCGAGGAGCAACATCTGCACGTCACCGGATGTCCCGGCGATCGCCCGACCAATCATGATGCGGCGCTGCTGCCCGGCTGACATCGCGTAGACAGGCGTGTCGCGCAGCGGCTGCGCGTTGACTATGTCAAGGATCTCGTCTGCACGCGATCGCATGGACGACGTGACCTCGAGATGTGGCCACAGGGTGGAGCTTGAGAAAAAGCCGGTCAGCACGGCTTCGTGTCCTGTGATCGACAACGTCTCCTTGCCCGGCAGATCCGCCGAGACGACACCCATGCGCCTGCGCAGCTGCGTCACATCCCAACGCTCCCGGCCGAAGAGACGTATTCGTGTGCCTGGATGCATCACGGGATAGAGCTCACAGGTCAGCGTTTTTAGCAGTGTGGATTTGCCGCAGCCGTTTGGGCCAAGAATGACCAGATGCTCGCCCGGAAAAACGCGAAGGTTAAGGTCATGCAGCACGATCTGCTTCCCTCGCGCGACACTGACGTGTTCCAGCTCAATCGCGGGCTCGATCATGAGGAACGACGCACGCGAAGAAAGACGCCAAGGATACGGCTCGCTGCCTGCAGGGACGCCTTCATGTTTCCAGAGACCTTCGATTCACCGCCGATGCGACAGCCGTAGTTCACCGGAATCTCCTGAATGCGCAGCTTGGCGTGAACGGCCTTGATCTGCATTTCCAGGTTCCAACCAAAGGTCAGCTCCTGCATGTTCATCGCGTCCAGTGAGGATCTACGGATCACCCGAAATGGTCCCATATCGGTGTACCTGAAACCGTACAGCAGACGCACGAGCGTGCTGATCAGATGAGCCGCAAAGACCTGGCTTGAGAGCATGGAGCCGGGTGCGCGTTGACCCCGGATCCGCGAACCGATGACGAAGTCTGCTCGATCCGCCAGCACAGGGCCAACCAGCGCAGGCATGGCGGACAAGTCATCGGCACCGTCGCCGTCCAGAAAGACAAGTATCCGGCTTGAAGGCAAGGCAGCCGCCGCGCCTGCCTTCATGGCCGCACCGTAGCCACGGGGCGAGCGAAGCACGCGTGCACCGGCACGTGCCGCGACGTCGCTGGTATTGTCGGTGCTTCCGTTATCGACGACGATGCATTCCGCAATCATCTCCCACGGCATCGCGGAAACAACGGCGCCGATCGACTCCCCCTCGTTCAGCGCAGGGATGATCACTGAAATTTCTGAGGGCATACGGATCAGTGTACCGAGGCTGAAGATGGATCGACCGACAAGGCTTCGTTCGGCGCGGTGCTGAGCCGTTCGCGGGACGTAAGCCGATGCAGCACAGGCCAACGCCGTATCACAAGCTGTAGCAACAGGGCTACGATCACAGCGGCATACAGACGCTCGTTCAGCAGGAACATCTTTGGCCCCGGCAGTGCGAGGCCCGTTGTAAATCCATAGAAGAAGCCAAGCACATACACGAACAGCGACAGTGTTGGAGTGAGGGCCATCAGGGGCACCAGCCACATGACGTACCAGGCATAATGCGGGGAAAACAGCAGCATCATGGCGAAGGCAAGCATTGCGGATGCCCGCAGGAATGCCGGCTGCGTCCCTGGGCTCAGATCAAATCCGACGAAGCGTTCGGGTGTGGCATAGCGCCACGCCCACAAGACGATGGCGCCCAGCACCGCTGCGCTGAACAACAGGAAAGCGCCGTTGGGGAGGTTGGGTAAACCGAGCCGCTGATGCGCGAAATCGAGCAGAAAGTAGCGTGTGCCGCTATCCAGACCTTCCTCTTTGGAGTAGCCGGAGAGAAAACCGAAGACGCGCATGCCGACCGAGGCATAGCACGCATACCCGAACACACAGACCCCGGCGACGATTGCAGGCATCTTCCAGTCGCGCCGTTGGTACAGCGCCGGCAGCAGCAGCAATGGATAAAACTTTGTCATGACGGCTAGGCCCAGGAACAAGCCCGTGAGTACCGGCTGCTCCCGCATGCGGAACAGAAAGGCGAGTGCCAGAAAGCCGCAGATGGCGGCATCCACATGGCCGCCATCGCCGATCTCCCACACCAGGAGCGGGCACCAGACCAGCATTAACACCTCCGCGCGAGGTCGTCCGAGACGGCGAAGCAGGGCCACCAAAGCTCCGGCCGCAAGGCACTCAAAGCCGAGCATCATCATTTTCATCGCGTCGAGTGTCGGCGAGAAGAAGGTCGCCAGCCAATAGAGCATCTGCGCGATCGGTGGATAGATCGTCGGCGCATAGTCGCGGCGATTGATGTTGTCGAATATCTCCTGATTCGGTGCACGCAGAAACGTGAGCGCCGGATTTCCAGGAACATAGCGGTAGGGGCTAATGTGGGCATGCTGCACGATGCCATCCCACACATACCGGTAGATATCGGACGAGAGAAACGGATCGGCGAAGTAGGTCATCGCATGCATCGCGATAGCGAAACCGATCACGATGCCAAACGTTGCTCGATTCACCGGCTGTGTTCGCACAAGCAGCACCGCAGCCAGGTACAGCGTCACGGATAAGAGCGATACGCCCGAGAAGCCAATCGTGAAGTGACTGCTTTCCGCCACGAATTGATGCGCAAGAAGGACAAGCCCGCTGCCCAGCAGGCAGAGCGCCGCATTGGTGAGCCACGCGTGACCATCGTGCAAGTGAGAGTTGGACGGGGCCGAAATCATTACGCGATCTCTGGCTGTGGGACGATCGTTGCAGACTGCTGTGCCGCCCGTCGCGCCTGTAGAAACTGCCGTGTTCGCTGTGCATCGAAGCCGCGCACCGACGCAAAGCCCGGCATGACACCATCGAGCAGCTCGGCTTCAAGCACCGCCAACGTGGCCGCATCATCGACGTCGTACCAGGTTGGCAGTTCAACGAGTTCCAGACCTGCATCCCGGATCTGGCGAACGGTTTCGGCATAGACCGACGCGGTACTCCAGGTGATCCCCTCGAAGGGCGCCTTGTGCGCCTGCTTCAGGCCGATCAGGTAGTAGCCACCGTCATCGGAGCCACCAAGGACGACGCGGTCTCCCGGCTTTGCCAGCTGTTCCACGGCTGTACGTAGAGCCTCGACCGGCACCGTGGGTGAATCGGAGTCGATCAGGCACACCGCACCGAAGCCGCACGCCAGGATGTCCGCAGCGGCGAGGTAGAGGCGCTCACCAAAGCCGTCGCCCCGCTGTGGAACCAGAGCAAACTTCGTCGGCAGCAGGCCCTCGAAGGCCGCTTCATCGCCAACCGGCGTGTACGAGATCAGCCCGGCGGCGTTGCCCTCCTCTGCCATGGCCGCGATGTTTTGCGTGGTATCGCGAAGAAAGCAGATGTTCAGCGCCGCGGCTTCTTCGCCGGTGAGCGGCGGGCAAAGTCGCGTTTTCACCTTGCCGGGACGGGGGGCTTTCGCCATGACCGCCAGGGCGCAAAGCGAGTGGCGGTCTGCCTTCGGTGTTGCGGGGTCAAGTACGGGGTACATCCGGGTCGTCAAGTCAGCTCCAGGCTTGGCGTTCGGTAAACACGATCGCGTGCATGCCCATCATAAACGGCACCAGGCACGACTTTTTCAATCCGCCTCGAAGCCACGGTTCCAGTGTTGAATGACGCGGGTCTCGCGCTCAAACCCGAGCACACTGATGCTGCCCGTACCGAGGCCGAAAAGACGTCCATCGACGGCTGGCCGTCCGATCCAACGGGCACCCAGAATGCGCAGAATGTGGGCATGCGCAAACAACGCCACAGCCCCGCCGCTGGGCATCGCGGCCAGGGATTGCTCAATGACGTGATCTGCACGGACGCCGACCGCATCGACGGTCTCACCCCCGACGATGGGATCCGTCCACACGCTCCAGGTCGGGCCTTGTATCTCA
>CAXTFS010000239.1:0-5621 GCA_964243395.1 uncultured Acidobacteriaceae bacterium
CCACGCCGTGCTGGCCCGCGCCGGTCTCGGCAATGATGCGCTGCTTGCCCATGCGCCGCGCCAGCAGTGCCTGGCCCAGCGCGTTGTTGATCTTGTGCGCGCCGGTGTGCAGCAGATCCTCGCGCTTGAGGTACACCTTGGCCCCGCCGAGAACCTCCGTCATGCGCCGCGCAAAGAACAGCGGCGTGGGCCGGCCGCAATAATCCTTCAACAGCTTGGCCAGCTCGGCACCAAACGCCGGATCGGCTTGTGCTGCGGCGTATGCCTCGTCAAGCTCCAGCAGCGCCGCCATCAGCGTCTCCGGCACGTAACGGCCGCCATACACGCCAAACCGGCCGGGCGTTTGTGTCCCGGCGTGCTGCTGTTCGGCGGCCGGCGTTTCTGCCGCGCTTTCAAGAACCATTTCGGGACTCATGTTCTGCTCCATGCTGCCGATACACACCTTGGGAGGTGCTGATAAAGAGGTGCCGCATTTCTGGCCAAAGCAAAAACCGCGACTTGGAAGTCGCGGCTCGGAGGAGTTTGCATCTCGTGAGGTTCAGTTTCGCGAGGAGCTCAGACCGCCGTAGCCGCTACGGAACGCCAGTAGCGGAACGGAAAGCCAAACACGAAGCCGGTCACGAAATCCATTGCCCTGAGGCTACAACGTACCCGCAAGACTCGCAAGTGGTTACCGAAGAGTTGAAACATGGCATTACGGGGAGCATCTGGCTTTTGACGTAAACGCATCGGAAACTTCGGAAACGGACTTACCCCGAAGCGGACGGACGCAACCGACCCTTGGGTCGTGGCTTTAGTGAACAGAAGGATGAGAGGGAACCAATGAACGTACTGCAGCGCACTGGGTTCGCGGTTGTCGCGGGCCTGTTGATCACGCCCCTACACGCACTTGGCCAGGAGTCGTACCACCAAGCCAAGCGGCAGCAGCATTACCATGACGCTCGACACCACACCAAGGCCAAGATCGTCGGCGGGTCCGCCGTTGGCGGAGCGGTGGTAGGCGGCTTGCTGGGCGGCGGCAAAGGCGCGGCGATCGGAGCCGGCGTTGGCGCGGGCGGCGGCTTGATCGCCAATCATGAACGCGAAAAACATGACGTGCAGAAGCGGGAGGAGTACGGCACGCCCCGCTAGAGCGTGTCTTTCTCCGGATCTGCAGAGCTTCTGGGAGGCCAGTGTCACTGCTCTATGCGGTAGCGGATGATCAGGTTGAAAGCTTCGCCGCGGATACGAAAGCGGCCAGCCGTTCCGGGGCCTTGTGGCCCGGAGCCTGCTCTACGCCGCTCACAACGTCCACGCCCCAGGGTCGCAGCACGTCGATCGCTTGGCCGACGTTGCCTGGATCGAGCCCGCCCGCAAGGATCACCCTGGGCGGCTCGTGATCGTGAATTTGGTTGTAGGGAACGTTTGGCGCTGCGGAGGCAAGTACCTCAGCAAGATACGGGCGCACGGCTTCCCACGAGAAAGCGATTCCGAGGCCGCCTGACTGCCCTGCCCTCTGCGTATCCAGCAGCACCGCCCAGAGACTGCGGTCGCTCATCACCGCTCGCAGCGTAGCAACAAAAGCCTGCAGGCGCCTCTCCGCGTCGGTCGCGTTTACAGTTTTAGGATCAACCTGGAGGGCATCAACTTTGACAGCATCAACCGGCACCGGAACGACCTGAATCAATCGTTTTCCGGCACCCAGCTGTGCCCGGAGATCACTCGTGAATGAGGCGTCGTGCTGCATATGCAGCTGCACCGCACTCAGGCCGGCTTCACGTACGGTTCTCGCGATCTCAGCCCCGTTCGGCTCTGTGAAAACGCCAACCCTTTCGATCGCGGGCGGTAGGTGCACCGTGATCGCGGCCACCTGCTCCACGCTTACCCGGCGTTTGCTGGGCGCGAAGATGAACCCCAGCGCCTCCGCGCCCAGCCCCACCGCGAGCTGCGCATCCGCCAGGTTTGTGGTGCCACAGATCTTCACCCACATGATCGTCTCCGGCAGGCGAGAAGCTCAGCCATGGAGCAGCTGCCGCAGCGCCTCACCCGGTTGCGCTTGCCGCATCAGCGACTCGCCAATCAGAAACGCCTCGTACCCGGCGCCGCGCAAACGGTCCATGTCTGCACGGGTGTGGATGCCACTCTCGGCAACCCGCACAGCACTTGCAGGAAGGTGTTGTGCCAGCTCACAAGCGCGGTCGAGGGACACCTCAAAGGTCCGCAGATCGCGGCTGTTCACGCCAACGCACTCGCAATCGAGCGCGAGCGCCCGGTCAAGCTCCGCACGATCGTGCACCTCGCACAGAACATCCAGCTCGCAACGCCGCGCTTCTTCGCGCAAGGCGTGCAGGGCGTCATCGGTCAGCGCGGCCACGATCAGCAGAATCGCGTCGGCCCGGTTAGCCCTCGCCTCGAGAATCTGGAACGCGTCCACCGTGAAGTCCTTGCGCAAACACGGGATGGACACGGCCGCTGAGGCCCTGCGCAAATTCGCGAGCGAACCCGCAAAGAACCGCTCTTCCGTGAGCACCGAAAGCGTAGCCGCCCCTCCTGCCTCGAGTTGCGGCGCAAGCTCTGCCACGTCGAAGTCAGCGCGAATCAATCCCTTAGAGGGCGAAGCCTTTTTCAACTCGGCGATGACGGCCGGTCCAGCCTTTGCTGCGGTCCGCAGGGCGCGCGCGAAGGGACGCGGCTGGTGCTCGGCCGCTAGGCGCTCCAGCTCGCGCATGTTTGTTGCAGCCTGACGCTCAGCCACAACGCCGCGCACATGCGCAACGATCTCCGGCAGATACATCGTGCGGGTTGGGGCAGCGGCAACGGCGCTCATGCTTCCATGCTACGGCAGATCAGCTTCTGACCTTTGGCGCTCAGTCGGCTGCGGAGAACGTCACCGTGCGACCCGTGGCAGCAGAGCGGCGCGCCGCATCCAGAATGCGCACCACCTTGACGTTTGTGTCTAGGGCGGTCAGATCGCCCTGCGGCTGCAACTTGCTCCCGAGCACCGCAACCAGGTAGCTGAGCGAATCCGTGCGCGGCGCGTTCAGCGGCGGCGCGATCTCGTTGTGTTCCGCGGCTTCGCCGGGCAGACGCAGGCGCAGGTGGTCGGTCACAGCCGTTGACACATACACCGTGTCCACATACCCGGTCGCGCCGTACACCTCCATATCCTTGCGATCGAACGGCCAGTTCCACGAGCCCTCGATGTCGGCCACGGCCTTTGGATACTTCAGCAACACGGTCGCATCGTCATCGACATTTGGATAAATCGTCGGCTTGTTGTGGCCCAGCACGGCCGTAACGGACTCGGGCAACGCACCGCCCATCAGCACCGTGGCCAGATCTGCGCCGTAGCACCCGAAGTCGAACAGAGCTCCCCCACCGTTCTGCTGCGGGTCGTTCAGGAACGCCAGAAACTCGGGATCCACCCCGATCTCTTTCGGTCCCCTGTGCCCATCGTGAAACACGACGCGGCGCAGGTCTCCAATCTTCCCGGCCTGCAGGATGCGCGTCGCCTCGGCGTTCGAGGCGTACCAGGTCGTTTCATAGTTCGTCAGCACGGGCACATGGTTCTGTTCGGATAAGCGCTGGATGGCAAGCGCATCGGCGACTGTGGTGGCCAATGGCTTTTCTACCATCGCGGCCACACCCAGCGGAGCCGCAATCCGGATCGCGGCGAGGTGCTGTGACGGTGCGGTGTAGACCAGGATCGCCCCCGGGTGCGTCGCCGCCAGCATCGCCTGCTCGGACGCAAAGAACAGGGCATGCGGCAGGTGAAAGAGGCTCTCGTACTTCGCCCGAAGACTGGCGTCCGGCTCGGCGATGCCCACCAGGGCAATCTCCGGATGCCCCGCAACGCCGTGCAGAAATCCCTGCACATGACCATGCGTCAGACCAACGATGGCCACCCGCGTGGGCGGAGTTTGGGCCCGGGCAGGGAGCGCTCCGAAAAGGCAGCAGAGCAGACAGCAGAGCCGGGCGAACAGGCGGACGGGGAGGGATGCGTTAGCCACAGTGCCGCCCAGTGTACGACCTCGAACGAAGGTCGGGCAGCGGTCGTCACTGAGGAGCGGTGCCGATCAGTCCTTCACGCTGTAAGGCAGCATGAAGCGGCCAATTTGAATTGCCGAGCGTTCGGACGGCGCCCAGATGCGGAAGCTTTCCACCCGGCCTGATTGTGCGGCGGTGTGCGCTACCTCCGTGCCCCGTTCGATCCCTGAGGAGGCCTCGTAGATGTGCACGGCGAGCCCGTCTTCGCCGCGCTTCCACCCCACCACGTAGGCTCCGGGCGTCAGCGCGAGGTGATCCCCGATTGTGATCGGCGCCTGCACCAGCAGGTAGTGCGAGTACTTGCCATCGGCGGCGTAGCCAGCGGTGATCAGCACAACGGCCGCGATGATCTGCCCACGCCCGTCGATGATGCCTGTCGCCGTGCGCATCTCGGTTTCGATGCGCTCCTTTTCCACCGGCGCGCGTGCCGGCAAGACGGCCGAAAGCTCCGCAGCCGTGGCGGAACGCCACCTGGATGCAGCCTGAGCGACCGCCATCGGAAGCGATGTGCAGAGAAGAAGGGCGAGGGCAGCGAAGCGGCGCATGAACATGATGTCTCGTTGAAGGAAGGGCTCAGGGTAAATGAACGATGCCGCGCTGCAGCGCCACCATGGCGGCATGCGTGCGATCGCCGACGCCGAGCTTGCTCAGCAGGCTGTTGACGTGGGATTTCACGGTAGCTTCGGAGATATTAAGGTCACTGGCAATCTCTTTGTTGGCGCGCCCAGCCACGATGCGCTCCAGCACATTCAGCTCGCGTGCTGTCAGCTCCTGGCTGCTCACGCGTTGTGCGAGTTTCTCCGCGATGCTGGAAGGGATGCGCCCGCGGCCGGCATGGACCAGCCGTATCGTATCGAGCAACTCCTCGATGTCCATGCCTTTGAGCAGGTAGGCCTTCGCCCCGGCCTGCATTGCGCGGAAGATGTCGTCGTCGCCGTCAAAGGTCGTCAGCACAATGAAGCGTGCCTGCGGAAACTCCCTGCGTATGTGTACGATCGCATCCACGCCACCCATCCGTGGCATTTGCAGATCCATCAATGTCACGTCCGGCTGCAGCAGGCGATACGACGCCACGGCTTCCTGCCCATCGCTCGCAGACCCGACCACTTCCACATCCGGCGAGCCGGCCAGCAGCGCCATCAAACCCTGCCGCACAACACCGTGATCTTCAACGACCATGACTCGAATTCGATTTACCACGTAGGGGATCCTTCAGGAGCTTGGGAGCGGTCACTTGAGGGCAGCGGAACGATCAGCGTGACAGCGGTGCCCTCACCCGGGTTGCTGACAACGGTCAACCGGCCGTGGAGAACCGCGGCTCGCTCACTCATGCCGCGCAGGCCATAGTGCCCGCTCATCTCACGTGCCGCTTCGTACGAGAAGCCACGTCCGTCATCGCGAATGGTCAACAGCAACGTATCGCGATCGTACAGCAGCTCGATCGACACGCTGGTCGCCGCCGCGTGCCGGTCGATGTTGGAAAGACTCTCCGTTGCAATACGCACGGTTTCGTTTTCGATCGCCGGCGCAAGCGCACGGTACGCTCCGCCGATCTTGAGCGCAGGCGCGGGATGCCGTTGCGCATAGGTCGCGGC
>CAXTFS010000240.1:0-5573 GCA_964243395.1 uncultured Acidobacteriaceae bacterium
CTGGGAGGAGATCCCTCCCCGGCCCGGCCTGGACCGTCGACCGCCGCGCGTGGCGGTACTGGCGCGCAACCGATCCCATCTGGCGCCCGTGATTCGGGAGTTTCACAAAGGCGGGCTGCCGTTCAGGGCTGTCGATGTGGAGGTCCTGAGCGAGCGCCCGGAGGTTCTGGATCTGCTTGCGTTGACCCGCGCTCTTCTGCACCCGGGAGACCGCGTGGCGTGGCTGGCGGTACTGCACTCGCCGGTGTGCGGGCTCGGCCTTGCTGACCTGCTCGCCTTGACCGGCGAGCGCGAAGCCGGCGAGGCGACCCCAACCGTGGCACATCTGGTGGCAACCCGGCGGGAGCGACTCAGTCCGGAAGGACAACGACTTCTCGGACGCGCGTGGCCTGTGCTGGCCGGAGCGCTCGAAAATCTTGGCCGCCAACGCCTGGGCACCGATGTCGAGCGCACCTGGCGCTCCCTGGGCGCGGACGCTACCCTGCACCTGGCGGCACGTACCAACGCCGAGCGGTTCCTCAATTTGCTGCATGAGCTCGAGGACGGCCCCGAGCCGCTCAGCCTTGGCCTGTTGAGCCGCCGCCTCCGGACGCTGTACGCGGAAGCGGCCTCGGCCGACGCCTGCGTGGAGCTCATGACCATCCACAAGGCCAAGGGGCTGGAGTGGGATCTGGTGCTCGTCCCGGAGCTCGGCCGCGGCTCGGGGCGGTCCTTTCATGAACTGCTGAAATGGCATGAGTTGGACGACGGACCGGCGGCGGAGCCCGGCATCATGCTGGCGCCCATCCAGGAAAAGGGCGATAAAGCGCACACGCTCTCGCGCTGGATGACAAACCTGCAGACGCGGCGCAACGCGGCTGAGTGCAAGCGCCTTTTCTACGTCGCGTGTACCCGCGCTCGCGAGGAGCTGCACCTGTTCGGGTCCTGCACCCTGAAGAGAGACGGCACGATCAGGGAGCCACGTGCCGACAGCCTGCTGAAGGCTGCCTGGCCTGCAGCCGTCGCCGTATTCCAGGAGCGCCTGTCGCAGGAAGTGCGGCCTCCGGAGCATCCGGTTGTGCCCTTTCCTGCCGCGATTGCCTCGCTGCGGGAGCCTGACCTTCGCGATGAGGCGCTGGCGCTGGCCGCAGCCGCGGAAGACGGCGCCGACTCGCCCTCCCCGGCACGGCGTGTGCCGCTGCTGCATCGCCTGCCGGCTGACTTCGACCCGCTTGCACGCTTCGGAGCGTCGGCTGGGCCTCAGCTTCGTTACCCTGCCCCGGCGACCCTGCGCAACGCGGCTATATTCAACCGGCCCGAGGGCTCGTTTGCCGCCCGGGCCTTTGGCAATGCCGTGCACCGGTTCCTGCAACTGATTTCGACCCAGCTTGAGTCCGGCAAAGCTGTAGACGATCTGCAACGGGAGGTGGCGGGCTGGGAGCCCCGCCTGCGCGCCACCCTTCGCGGCGAGGGGCTAGCAAACATTGAGGCGCAAAAGGCGGCAGGCCGGGCGGTGCGTGCCCTGGTGAACAGCCTTCATGACCCGGTGGGCCGGTGGCTGCTTTCACCACGCGACGCCGGCCGCAATGAACGTACCTTGCTCGCGTTGGGCGGCGATGCGGCGACCGGGACGGACGTCCTGCGGGCTGACCGCACCTTTCTGGCCGGTGCCTCGCCACGGGCGGTGGGCGGCGACCATCTCTGGATCGTGGACTACAAGACGGCGGAGCTGGGCGGCCGTGATGCTGAGAGTTTTCTGGCGGACCAGAGGCGCAAGTACCTCGCCCAGATGCAGACCTACGCCAACGTCTGCGCCACCCTGCCAGGAGCGCCGAAGAACATCGTGCTGGCGCTGTACTTCCCGCTCTTTGAACGACTTACCTACTGGTCCGCAACCTAGCCGAACAGAGTGAGCGCTGCGGAGTCAGCGCGGAATTGCTGTGCCCTTCGGGTCATATCCGGCCGGCACGCGCGGTGGTATTCTCACCGGAAGGCTGCGGGCCAGAAGGAGAGCGGATGCAGGGAAACAATCGCCTTGTGCTCTGCGTCGATGACGAACGCGTCGGTCTGCACGTACGCCGGACGCTGCTGGAGCGTTCCGGCTACACGGTGCTGACTGCGCCCGATGGTCCCTCCGGCCTCAACATCTTCCGCAGCGAACCCGTCGAAGCCGTTGTTCTGGACTACGCGATGCCTGGGATGCACGGTGGTGAGATCGCGGCCCGCATGCGCGCCGAAAAACCGGATATCCCGATTCTGCTACTTTCGGCGTATGTAGGCCTCCCCTCCGACGTCACTAAACTGGTAGACGTGTACATGACCAAGGGCGAAGGCGCACCTGCGCTTCTGGCCAAACTGGATAGCCTCTTCACCAGCTAACGATGCTGGGAGACCGTTTGAACCTGAACCAGCTCAATCGCGTTCTGTTGCAAGCGCTGCTGTTGCCGGTGATTGCGCTCGGGGTTGTGTCCGGAGCGCTGGCCTGGCAGCTGCTGGATGCGAAGCGCGCTGTCGCGCGGATTCAACTGGCGGATACGAACATTGCCACCGCGACGCTGATCTCCGCGCTGACGCTGGATGAGGAGACCGGTCTGCGTGCCTACCAGATCACCTCCAACGAGATCTTTCTTCAGCCCTACGACTTCGCCGCAGAACCCTTTGCGACCAACATGGCGAAGCTGCACGACGGCCTGCGCAACCAGGACGCCAACACACGGCTGCTCGATACCTACGCTGCCGAGCACGCCCACTGGGTCAGGTCAATTGCAGAACCGATCATCGCTACCGTGCAGGCAAGCCAGGGCACCAGCGATCCGGGGCTGAATCTGCGTGCCAAAGCGCAGATGGACGCCATGCGCCTGGTACTCGCGCGTATTATCGCTGACCAGCACGGCCGCCGCACCCGCGCCGTGGATCACTGGGAGCGGGAGCTTCGGCACACCATCGAGGCGCTGCTCGGCTCCGCGCTGGTGCTGGGCCTGCTGATCGGGGTCTTTGCCCGCAACCGGCTGCACAAGGTCAGCCACGCGTTTCAGGAGGCGCTTGGGGCGTTGCGGCAACATGCGCAGGCAACACACGAGTCCGAGCAGCGGCTGCGAGCGATCCTCGTGTCACTGGGCGAGGCCGTCGTGGTATGCGACCTGGATGGCTCCGTCGAACTGATGAACGCCGCGGCCGAGAAGCTCAGCGGGTGGACCGAGCCGGAAGCGCGCCGGCAACCACTACAGACGGTGTTTCCGCTGCTCGGTGAAACGTCGCAGGAACCGCCGGAGCCCGCCTTTCTGGCAATCCGGCGGGAACCCCAGGTACATGTCGCCCCGGAGCCGCTGCTGCTGCGTCGGCGGGACGGCTCGGAACTGACGGTCGAGGAGACCAGCGGCCCGGTGTACGAGCGCAACGGAGCGCTCGCCGGGGTGGCACTGGTGCTGCGCGATGTGACCCAGCAACGCCGCACGCAGTCTGCACTGCTTTCGTCGGAGAAGTTAGCCGTGGCCGGGCGTCTCGCGGCCACCATCGCCCACGAGATCCACAACCCGCTCGACTCTGTCGCGAACCTTCTGTTCCTGATGAAAACAGGGGACAGCGCTGAGGAAAATGCCGAGTTCCTCGACCTTGCCCAGTCCGAGCTGAACCGCGCCACGCAGATCAGCCGCGCCCTGCTGGGCATGTACCGGGAGTCCCGCACCGCCGTGGCGCTGGATCTTTCCAGCCTTCTACGCAGCGTGCTGGTGCTGCTGGAGCACAAGTTTCAGCAGGCCAATGTCTCGATCGAAACACACTGGGAGGAGCCGTCCGTGGTCACGGGCTTCCCGGTTGAGTTGCGCCAGGTCTTCACCAATCTGCTGGCCAACGCCGCCGAGGCTTCCCCAAGGGGATCCACCGTGACCGTGCGCACGATGGCGGCGCTGGGCATGGAGTACGCCGACCACACCGGCGCGCAGGGTCCAGGGATCGTGGTCTCCATCAGCGACTGTGGGCAAGGCATCGCGCCCGACGTGCAGGAGAAGCTGTTTCAGCCCTTTTTCAGCACCAAGGGCGAGGCCGGCACCGGTCTGGGCCTTTGGGTGAGCAAAGGCATCGTCAGCAAGCACGGTGGCGCGATCGAGCTGTCTTCCGACAGCGGCGCTTCCCATCACGGCACGACCATCTCGGTCTTTCTGCCCCGGGGCGAGGCCGCGTGGTCGGAACCCGTACTCGAGCCCGAACTCGCCACGGTCTCCTTCGCGCCCTCGCGTACGGACCGCACGCGAACCTACTCCTGAGAACGTCTGCTAAGCGGGCACGGCCGCAAGCAGCTCCCGGAGCACCAACGCGCAGCGCTCGCAGTCCGCGCGGCTGACGTCATAATGCGTCACCAGTCGCACCGCATGCGGCCCCACCGCACTGGCCAGCACGCCTTCCACCTTCAGCGCCGCGACGAAACCGGCGGCATCGCCCCCGTCTCCGAGCGTGAAGATGACAATGTTGGTCTGCACGCCGTCCAGGTCGATCGTCGCGCCTGGGCACTCCCCAATTGCCTCTGCCATCAGCCGCGCATGGGCATGGTCCTCACCCAGCCGCGCCGGCATGTCCTCGAGCGCGATCAGCCCGGCGGCCGCCAGCACGCCTGCCTGGCGCATGCCACCGCCCAGGGCCTTGCGGACAGAGCGTGCCTCGGCGATCACCTCGCGTGATCCCACCAGCATCGAGCCAACCGGAGCGCCCAGGCCCTTGCTCAGGCAGAACATCACCGTGTCGAAGCCGCCCGTCAGCTCGGCGACGCCCACCCCGGCCGCTGTCGCGGCGTTGAACACACGGGCGCCGTCCAGGTGCGTAGGCAAGCCCGCCTCACGGGCACCCGCCCAGATCTCCCGCAGCACGGGAAGGGGGGTCACGGTGCCGCCCGCCATGTTGTGCGAGTTCTCGATCCACACCAGGCCCGTCTTCGCGCGGTAGTAGATCTTTGGGGCGATGGCCTTGCTGATCTCCGCCCAGCGCATCACGCCGCGCTCCCCGGCCATGGTGCGCGGCACGCAACCGGAGAACGCGGCCACCATGGCCATCTCCCAGTCGAGCAGGTGCGAGCGCGCTTCGCAGATCACCTCCTGCCCGTGTTGCGTGTGCAGTCGCACGGCGATCTGGTTGCCCATCGTTCCGGTCGGCACAAAGATGGCCGCCTCACGCCCGAAGATCTCGGCCGCCCGCGCTTCGAGCCGGTTCACTGTGGGATCTTCGCCGTAAACGTCATCGCCCACCTCTGCGTCGGCCATAGCCTGACGCATCGCCGCCGTGGGGCGCGTGACCGTGTCACTGCGCAGATCGATCCATCGCTGATTTACCACTTATCCTCCAAAATGCATCGAGACTTGCCTATGCCGGAACCTGGGCGAGCAGCTCGCCGAAGATCTCCCCGGAAACCAGCCGCCCCCGCGCCGTAAGCCACCAACGATCCCCGTCGGTGTCCATCAGGCCCTCACGGACCAGGGGCGCGGCCGACTCGCACAACTCCCCAAACCAACGTACCGGATAGCCGCTGAGGTCCTCGCGTCGCAGCCCCTCGGCAAGACGAAGGCTGAGGAACACCTTCTCCTCAAACGCCTCACGCTCGCTTACCC
>CAXTFS010000241.1:0-5569 GCA_964243395.1 uncultured Acidobacteriaceae bacterium
GCTGCTCGCAACCGCCTCCACGTTCGGTCTGCCCACAGGGCCGATCGCCATGATCCTCGGCATTGACGCCCTGATGGATATGGCGCGAACCATGGTCAACGTCGTCGGCAACTGCCTCGCAAGCGCCGTCATCGCCCGCTGGGAGGGCCAGTTCGGCCTCGAGCCGCCCAGCCCGGTAGTGGCGGAAGGGATGGCGGAGTAATGCCTGCAGGTACACTCCTCGCATGTCGTGGACGCCCTTGCACCAGCCGGTCCGATGGACAAATCAGCACCTCGTGCTCTATCACGGCACGACGGAGGACCATGCCGATGCGATCGTGACGAAGGTCGACGTCACGCAGGCAAGCCGTTCAAGGACTTCGGGCCGGGCTTTTACACCACCACTCTGCTGCGTCAAGCGGAATACTGGGCTCACCAGCTCGCATTTGCGCGTGCCTCGGCGGCAGGGCCGTTGCGCGCGGCCGTAGTGGAGTTGAGGATTCCGCGAACCGCCCTCGCGCTGGCGCACACGCTTGGCTTTATTCGTGGAGACTTCGAGGCTGAAGATTTCTGGGGCTTTGTCTTCCACTGCAGGTCCGGCTCCGCCGATCACAACACCCGCGACCCAGCCATGCCGCTGTATGATGTGATATACGGCCCAGTCGCTGCTGACTGGCAACAGCGATCGATCTTCCAGGGCGCGGACCAGATCAGTTTCCACACCGGGAACGCGGAAGCGATCCTGAACCAGGGCTTGAGGCGGCGACTCTCATGACAATTAGTTTGAGCCAGGCGACACGTTTCTGGCAGGTGGTGACGGACTGCCTGATCGAACTCTATAGCATGCCGGAAGCCACGGCAAAGGCGCGGGTCGCTGCGCTGTTTCGCAACTCGGCTGCGTTGTCCGATCGCCTGGATCCCACCCAGGAGTGGCTCGCGGAGTTGATCTACCATGCCGAGCCGATCACGCTGGCAAGTGACCTCGCTGGTCTGCCGCTGCCATCCGATGAGACCAGTCTAGTCCGTTACCGTGAGATCTGTGCCCGCACGCTGCTTCCCCTTCAGGCGACAGACTTGCAGGAGGACGTCTTTGTTCGTCCTGCCTTAGCATGGCAGGAGAGGAAGCGGAGGCGGAAAGATACCTGATCCGCAAGGATGATCCCCCGGTGTGGCAACGGCTCTGAGCCCGGTCCCTCGCCCGTCGTATACTGGTAGCTTACGGTAACGAACTGGCATGAGCACACTTCTCGAAATGATCAACTCGCCGGCGGATGTAAAGCGCCTCTCAATCCCGCAGCTTACGCAGCTTGCGGAGGAAATTCGCCAACGGCTCATCCAGAGTGTCGCCCGGACCGGTGGCCACATCGGACCCAACCTGGGCGTGGTCGAGCTGACCATCGCCATGCACTATGTCTTTGATACGCCAGTAGATAGCTTCATCTTCGACGTTAGTCACCAAGCCTATGTGCACAAGCTGCTCACCGGGCGCGAGCGGCAGTTTCACACCATCCGGCAGCCGGACGGGCTCAACGGCTTCATGCTGCGCACCGAAAGCGAGCACGACAGCTACGGCGCGGGCCACGCCGGCACCGCCCTGAGCGCCGCGCTGGGCATGGCCGTCGGTCGTGATCTTGCTGGCGGCACCGAGCATATCGTGGCGCTCGCCGGCGATGCGGCGTTTACCAATGGCATCTCTTTTGAGGCGCTGAACAATATCGCCTCTTCTACCAAGCGGCTGATCGTCGTCCTGAACGATAACGAATGGTCCATCGACAAAAACGTCGGTGCCATCGCGGAGTACTTTCACAAGATCGTCACCAACGAGACCTACAATAGCCTTCACGACCGCGCGGCGTCCCTGGTGGAGCGCTTCGGCGGCAAGGCCGTCCGGCACGTGGCGCGCAAGGCGGAAGAGGCCGCGAAGGGAATCGTCGGGCGCGGCATGCTGTTCGAGGAGTTCGGCCTCAGCTACTTCGGGCCGATCGACGGCCACAACCTGCCGCTGTTGATCGAAACCTTCAAGTTCCTGAAGACGCAGAATAAGCCCGTCGTGCTGCACGCGATCACGCAGAAGGGCCGCGGCTTCCAGCCCGCAATCGAGTCGCAGAAGAAGTTCCACGGACTCGGCGGCTACGACCCGCAGACCGGCGAGACCAAGATCCCCGGGCAAAAGACGTACTCGGAGATCTTCGCCGAGACCTTGACCCGGCTCGCCGACCGCAACGACAAGGTCGTCGCGATCACGGCGGCCATGCCGAACGGAACAGCGCTCGATCTCTTCCGGCCGCACCATCCCACGCGCTACTTCGACGTCGGCATCGCGGAAGAGCACGCGGTCATCTTCGCGGCGGGCATGGCGACGAAGGGCTACAAACCCTTCTGCGCCATCTATTCCACCTTCCTGCAGCGGTCGTTCGACCAGATCGTGCACGATGTCTGCCTGCAGAACCTCCCCGTCGTCTTCTGCATGGACCGCGGCGGCCTGAGCGGCGACGACGGCCCGACGCACCATGGGCTGTTCGACATCAGCTACCTGCGCGGCATCCCGAACATCATCCACATGGTGCCGAAGGACGAAGACGCGCTCGCCGACATGATGTACACCGCGATGATCCACGACGGGCCATCCGCGATTCGCTACCCGCGCGGCACCGGGCCGGCCTCAACTGTCAAATTGCAGCCGGTGGCCATCCCGATCGGCCAGGCGGACGTGCTGCAGGACGGCAGCGACGTGGCCATCTTCGCGCTCGGCGCAATGATGGCCGAGGGCGAGCGCCTGGCAGCGATGCTCGAGGCGGAAGGCCTGTCGGTAGCTCTCATCGACCCACGCTTCACCAAGCCGGTCGACGCCGGGTGTTTGCAGACGTACGCGGACAAGTGCAGGCTGCTGATCACGCTCGAGGATCACGTGCTCGCCGGCGGCTTCGGCTCGGCGGTACTGGAGTGCCTGAACGAGCTGCAGGCGACGACGCCCGTGGTCCGTGTAGGCTGGCCGGACGCGTTCATCGAGCACGGCCGCCAGGATGACCTGCGGCGCAAATACGGCTTGACCGCCGAGGCCGCCATGCAAAAAGCAGCCAGTCACCTGAAGCTCCTGACCTCTCAACCTCAACTAACTACCACCTGACCCGGGTGCCCCACTGATCACGGCTTCACCGTGATCAGTGGGGAGTATTCATCCCAGGCCAACAATCCACTACCCACCCGCCATCCGCGGAAGCAACTCCGCCGTCCGCTTCTGCCGAAACGCAAAGATACTCCCAAACTGCCAGTCCGCCCCGACCCGCCCGGCAAGCTCACCCAGCGCACCCAACCGCATCTCGTACTCCACCTCATCGCGCAGCAGCGTGCCTGCCCGTCCATCGCGCGTCTCCGGCGACAGCCGATGGCAATGCCGCCAGAACGCAAACGGTCCACGGCTCAACTGCACATCGCAGAAATGCTCGTTCCACTTAAATTCCGTAATCTCCGCATCCCACGGAATGCGGATCGGTGAAAACGGAAACGGGCGAAAGCTGATCGTCATCCGCGTCCCGGCCCCGGCGGCGATCCCCGGGAAGCGAGGCGAGCTCTCCGGTCGCGCCGGCGGCGGCGCAAACGAGGCCTCTTCGATCCGCGCCTTCTGCCAGCCCGGCATCAGCCGCGGCAGGTTCTCCGGATTGGCGAAGAAGGCAAAGACGAGCTCGATCGGGAACGGAACCCACTGCTCGGCCTTGAAGTGATGATGCATGCTTTGGTTATACGCCAGCAGCCCCGCACCATTTCATCCGATGCAGTTCCAAGCTGACTGCGCTATTCCATTCAGTCATCGCACCACCTTTGTTGTCATTCCGTAGCGCAGCGGAGGAATCTGCGGTTGGGACCAGCACGAAAGGTTCTAACCAAGTACTTGGGTGGAAGCGTGGGACTTTAGTCCCACGCATAAGTAGACTGCAACGAATGGGCTTTCGCCCTGGTGCCGTCTACGGCGTATGACGAACGGACGTATTAGACCTTCCCTAGGGCAAAGCAGTCCGGCACAACCCATTGATCACGACAAAGCCGTGATCAATGGGCAATGAAGGGTTCAAAACACAAACGGCACCCAACAGGGTGCCGTTCGCTTCCAGCAAAAAAAGCCCAGCTTAGTTGGGCATCAAAACCGTATCGATCACATGGATCACGCCATTCGACTGATATACGTTCGCGATCGTAATCATCGCGGTACCGCCCTTGGCGTCCGTGATGGTGATCTTCTTGCCCTTGCCGGAGAACTTCAGCATCTCCCCCTGCACGGTCGCGGCCGAGTACGAGCCGCCGCCGTCCTTGATCATCTTGTCCAGGTCCATGCTGCTGATGCGGCCCGGAACGACATGGTAGGTCAGGATTTTGGTCAGCGCGTCCTTGTTCTCAGGCTTCACAAGCGTGTCCACCGTGCCCGCGGGGAGCGTGGCAAACGCGTGATCGGTCGGCGCGAACACGGTGAACGGACCGGGCGAGTTCAGCGTATCGACCAGGCCGGCGGCCTTGACCGCGGCAACCAGCGTCTTGTGGATCGGCGAATTCACGGCGTTCTCGACGATCGTCTTCGTGGGGTACATCTCTGCGCCGCCAACCTTCGGATCCTTCATCGTCGCGTCCTGCGCGAAGCCGGAGACCGTGGAAACAGCGAGGATTGCTGCGGCGGAAGTGGCGAGGAAAGCGTTCTTCATATTCATGGGTGTTCGTCCTTTAGTTGGTTCGATCTCGTGTTCTAATCTCGCCTCGACAGCAGGCGTTCAAAGCATCTACGCGGCCCAGGTTCAGCTGGATTCCTGCAACATTCGGTTCTGATGCAGAAAATAACTGCCCCACACGGGTTGCTTCAGGCTTTTATTTGCAAGCTGTGTCAACACTACAAAGCGCGCCCACCATTTCACTCGTTGACAATTCCGCCGGAAGGCGCGTCAATGGAAGTGTGCGCATGAGCGAGCAATTGGTAGGAGGCCGAGTGAATTCGCAGGCAATCGCAGTCGAGCAGCCCGCTGCCCTGCACCGCGACCGCGGCCTGCTGCTCATCGGCCTCTTCAAGCTGTCGAAATCGATCTTCTTCTTCATGATGGGCCTCGGCGTCGTCCACCTGCTGCACACGGAGCTCGGAAACGAGGCCATGCGGCTCGCCCAGGCGCTCCACTTCGACCCTGAGTGGCACGTCGTCAGCGTGCTCGTAGAGAAGGTAGACCTGATTGACGCGCACCGCCTGCGCCAGATCGGCTTTTTCTCCTTCGCCTACTCGGTGGTCTCGCTGGTAGAAGGCTACGGGCTGATGACCTGCAAAATCTGGGCGGAATACCTCACCCTGAGCCTCACCACGATCGCCCTGCCGTGGGAGGTCTACGAGCTCATCCGCGACCCAAGCTGGGGCCGCGTCTCGCTGCTCGGCACCAACCTGGTCGTGCTCGCCTACCTGATCTGGCTCCTGCAGCGCAAAAAGAAGGCCGTCGTCCAGACCGCCTAGGTTCCAGACGAGAGCGGCGTCCGGATCGTGCTCGCCCAACCAGATTCCTGCGCTTCGCCAACGACGGCGACAGAACGGGCCGTTGTATTTTGTTGTCATCCCGTAGGGATCTGC